>JABFSL010000074.1 GCA_013140605.1 Anaerolineales bacterium | reverse complement strand
TTTTCACGAATGCACGAATATGCCGACTCTCATTCGCGGACGGTCTTCGCGCGGTCTTTACTTCTTTATCGCATTATCTCGCCCAATTCGTTGGACAGGCTTTATGTCCCTGCCAGGGAAGACTCTTCGATATTCCAATCTTCTGCGCCCAAAGTTGAATAATAGCGCGACAGGCGCGCCGGTGGCTTTCAAATAATTGATGACCTGTGCCAGTTCGTCATTGGTCAATTGGTGACTGAATGCCTTGATTTCCACAACCACTTGCTGGTTTGGAAACAGATCCAAATAGAAAGTTGCGACCCGTTCGCCTTCGAAATCAACAAAGACTTGGTATTGGCGGTTCGGCTCAATTCCCGCATGGTTGAGTTTGACTTCCATAGCTTTCTCGTACACTTCCTCTTTGAAGCCATGACCAAGTTCGTTGTGGACTTCCATTGCCAAGCCGATAAGTTTGAAGGTTAGGTCGTTTCCAGTTGAGTCAACTACAAGGGGCATAGAGTCTCCATTGATGTAAAAAAACCGTCCGCGAATTTTTCACGAATGCACGAATATGTCGGCTCCCATTCGTGAATTCGTGGTTGGTCTTATTCGTGGATGGCCCTTTCGATCTCCCCCAGCGTTTCCTGCGCGGACTGCAAATTGGGATGGCGCAGGCGCGTGTAAATCTCGATGGCGCGGCGGGACATGGATAAGGCTTCATCGAGATTGTGGTTTTGTTTGAGCAGGGCTATGGCGATGACGCGACAATCCCATGTAATCAACTCCTGCCGCCCGCCTCTTTCAGCGCGGACTCACGCTCCTCTGGCGAGATCAGGCGAATGGATTCAGTTACTTTGATTCGAAATGGTTCGGGGATAGGGATGGGGCATTTAGTTTCCTTTTATTTTGAAGTTTATTGCGGTATTCGCAGATATCCGAAGACTTTGTTGATTCGGTCACTTTGATGCGGGAGGGCTGGGTAAAAGGGATAGGCATCTGATTTCTTTTATTGTTTATTCGTGTCATTCAAATCGCTTTCAAGTACGCCAGCAAGAGTAAAAACTAATAGCAAAGTTTGTGTAGAAGTCTTTGCGTTTCCGTAGTTGTTAATTCTTCCATGCAAGATGTCATTTCTTTTGCTTGTAAATCGTCCCACAAGAGTGTCCACGGTTATCCTGATAATCTTTTCATCATCAAAATGTCCTTTGGCATGAACGACTTTTTCATTTAAAGTATTCAAGCCAATAATTTTCTCTTTTATATTCTTTTTTGGGCTTCCATCTTTGAGAGCAAATACTTTATTTTTTTCTTTGTATGCTAAATTCCTCATAACTAAAAGTTCAGTGAAAATCCCTTCTGCTTGTGCAAGGAAAACTGGAATAGAAACAAAATACTGATGCGTTTGATGTGCAAGCAATGCTTGTTTCATTGCAGTCCATCTACCACGAAGCTGGGAAATACTGAATAATCGTTCCATTTCATTGGCGAACTCATAATCTGTTGTTATACCCATTAATTTTTTTGTAATCACTGCTTGTTGTCGGTCTGGCCTCACTTTTAGTAATTCTTTTGTAAATCTGTCTTCTAGAATTACAGCAGCGTGTTCGTACTCTGATTTTTCCAATAAATTAAGAAACTCATTTGTTTCTCTCGTAGCTTGTTCGACAAAAGCAAATATATTTTTTAGGTCAGGTAGTTTAGGAATAAGAGATGATTGTATTATTGTCGCGCTACTTAATGCGCTAACTGCGCCTGCTACAATGGATGAAATTTGTGAAGAAAGTGAACTAATAACTTGAGTAGTTAATGGAGAAAGAATGTTGCTTATAGCTTTTGCTTGATTCGTGGTGATTTCACTTATTCCCCTCAAGCTTTCCTTGATGGATTCGTTTGTATTGTCGATATGCTTAAAAACCGTTTTTCTAAAATCATCAAAACTTTTAATCTCCTCTGAAATGTCATCTTTTAAAGCTTTGTCCGCCCATTTTCGGACTAATAGAAGAAGCGACCTGTCGTTCCAGGTTGAGAAATCTTCATTCGACGGTTGTAAAACAAAACGATTTATGATTTGAAGAGTGAATTCTCTCGAATCGAGATTACTTTCTCTCTGGTATGTCAAAAAGAACTTAGAATCCCCCCATCTTATGAAACTCTGTAATTTAACTGTCCCATATCGTTTTGAACGAAAAACGATGGGCTTATGGGATTCTTTTCGTAAAACTAAGGTTGATGGGTTACTGTTAGATTCCATTCGTATTCTCTTTGGATAAAGACAACTGTTTTGCAATGCTCAATCAAGTCAAGGAGGTGGAACTGATAAAGACTTTCATAGTTGCCTCACCTTAAAATGAATTCGACTTGTCCATTCTACAACGAAACATAATTCCTGTTGTGTAATAAATGTCACAAAAATAAAAGCAGGGTATTAAACAACAGGAGCGTGCCTTAAGCACGCTCCTGTTTTACTTCTGGTAATTGCCTTAAGACTTAGAAAGCCGCAATGGCTTTTCTTATATCACCGTAGAATTCAAGGTACATGTCAAAGCCAGTGGATGTAAAAACTGCTTTGGATTGATCTGAGAGATTGAGCAACTTTAAATAAGGCGATTTATAAGTTCCAGCGCCGATGCCCTTCTTCATTTCTTCCTCGCTGAGCGCGGAATCTGAATGGACGGCGTTTAATTCTTTAAATATCTGGTGTATCGAGCGCAAGCCTGCGCTGCTCACATAGGGCGAGTGAACCAGGTCAACAAGAATGTAGCGCGCGCCGCCTTTTATCAACTCAACAGCTTTCTTTTGGAATTCAATGTAGGTTGTTGAATCAAGATCTCCGTCAATATGCAGGACCGTAATCGGAACACGGCCATTTTCGGTTGACACCTTAATTTCCATCGTATTCTCCTTGTCACTAAGTTGGCTCTTCACATTATACAATATTGACAATAATTATCCAATATAAACTGGAAATGAACTTTAATTCACCCTTAACACATCCACAACGCGTGGTTAACCACACGCTTTTATACTCTCATTATCAATAGACTTGAAAGCGAGAGGATTCAGTGCGTATGATTTACGTGTTCATGATCATTGTCCAACTTGTAGCCGCTTCTTTGCTTCGTCAACGTGAGCGGGCTGAATACTTGAAATATCTGCTGTTGAGTCCGCTGAAATAGGTTTATTGTTCCTCCTCCCTGGCAAGCCCGCCCTTCAAGGCGGGCGATTTTTGTTAACAAAATCTGGAAAACCTTTATCGCGGGGGTATAATCGGGAAAATTAAATCGCACTCCTCAACAAAAGCTCGTCAAAATTCAGCCAAAGGATAAGCATGTGACAACTCTTTTCTTTGCAACAGACGTTCACGGGTCGGATATTTGCTGGAGTAAGTTCCTAAACGCGGGGAAATTCTATAACGCCGATAAATTAATCCTCGGCGGCGACATGACGGGCAAGGCAGTCATCCCGTTTGTGCATCAGGGTGGAAAAAATTACCGCATCACTTTGCTTGAACAGGTGTTTGAAGCTACGAACGAAGATGAACTCGCCGATCTGACCAAGCGCGTTCGCAGCCGCGGTTACTATCCCTACATGACCAATCCAGATGAAATTGCCGAACTTGAGAAAAATCCCGACCGTATCAGTGAAATATTTATGACGGAAGTTTTGAAGGTCGTTCAGCAATGGATGGATCTGGCGGATAAAAAACTCGAAGGCACGGATATGAAAATCTACTGCTCACCGGGCAATGATGATGCCGATGAAGTGGACGCGGTCGTTCGCTCCAGCCGACGCGTGATCCTGGTCGAGGGGCAGGTGACTCAGCTGGATGACCACCACGAAATGATCGCCTCGGGTTGGAGCAACAGAACCCCCTGGGACACGCACCGTGAAGAGGACGAGGATCAGCTTGCAGCTAGGTATGAAGCGATGACCCGTCAGCTTAAAGATCCGCATAATGCCATCTTCAACATCCATGTGCCGCCGTATAAATCTCAATTGGATGAAGCGCCGGAGTTGGATAAGGATCTGCGGCCTGTGCTGGCAGGCAATTCAATGAAGCCAGTTGGTTCGGTTGCGCTGCGTCAGTCAATTGAAAAGGTTCAGCCTTTGCTCGGCCTGCACGGACATATCCACGAAGGCCGCGGTACATCGCGCATTGGAAAGACGCTTTGCATAAACCCAGGCTCGATGTATGAGCAGGGGACTTTGCTCGGCGCAATTGTCAAGTTAGGAAAGAACAAAATTGAGAATTACGTTTTGACAACAGGTTAAACGCAGGAAGCTAAATCCTGCTTAAAAAACTTAAGCCAAGAGGAGAGAGTTATGAGCAACTTGTTTGTCCGTAAGGCGACTGGTCTGGTGCGTTCCTGGTCAGTCTTCGACGCATTCGTCTATGCGTTCTTTTCCATCAATATTGTGACGTTGGGGTTCTATAGTTTCAGCCAGATGTATTTCTTTGAAGGCGGTATGATCAATGCTCTTATAGTGAGTGCCGTCTTCTTGATCTTTGAGATCATCGTGTACGCTTCATTGATCTCGGTCATGCCGCGTTCAGGCGGCGACTATGTCTGGATGACGCGTATCTTTGGCGGCGGTATTGGCTTCATGCTTGCCATTACAGGCTGGTGGTTCACATTATGGTTGTGGACTCCCCTCTATGGCGATATGTTCCGTCAGGTTGTGATGGTGCCCATTCTGGGAGTATTAGGGATGAAGGATGCTGCCGTTTGGTTTGCCGGCCCGGGCACTCCTTTGTTTGTTAGCACGTTGATCGCGCTGGGGTTTATTGCTCTCGTGATCATGATGGGGATGAAAACCTATGCCCGCGTCCAAAAATATTCCTTCTACGCGGGAATGCTGGGACTGTTGATCGTAATTGTTCTGCTCTTCACCGGTTCTCAAAGTGCATTCAAAGCAGGTTACGAAGCGAATGCAACTTCCTTGTTTGGCGCCCAGTCCGGTGCTTATGATGCCACTGTTCAGGCTGGTACAGATGCGGGTGCTATGACACCGCTGACCGGGGGACCCATTAAAGGGATTCTCCTCACCCTGCCGTGGCTCGTGTTCTTTAATTTGTGGCCGAATTGGGGCGCAACCTTATACGGAGAAGTGCGCGGTGCAACAGATTACAAACGCAACTTTGCAGGTATGGCGTGGGCGCTCGGAGCAGTGACCGTTCTTGGCATTGTCTTCTTCCTGGGCGTGGCGAAAACCATTGGCTGGGATTTTTATGTGCAGTCCAATGGCGCTTGGTGGAATTCTGTATGGTACGGTGCTACAGTGCCTTTGCCTGTATGGCCTTACCCAGCCCTGCTTGCAATTTTCCTTACCAGCAACCGCCTCATCCAGCTCGTTGTTGTTCTATTAATGAGCTGCTGGTGGTTTGGCTGGGCAGGGACTTTGTTCCTTTCCTCCACACGCGTGATCTTCGCCGCGGCATTTGACCGTCTCCTGCCCGAGAAGGTTGCTGAGTTGAATAAAAACGGAACGCCCGTCAACGCGATGTTGTTGATGGTGGTTCCTGCACTGCTCGTTTCATATTTATACGCTTACAACGTTGGCGGTTTTTATTCCATCACACTTGCCGCTACTCAAGGCATTGCGTTCATGTACTTCGGCACTGCCATCGCCGCAATTGTGCTGCCTTACAAGAAGAAGGAACTCTTTGAGGCTTCTCCAATTGCCCAAATGAAAGTGTTTGGAATTCCGCTTATTACCGTTGCGGGCGTGATCTTCGCAGGCTTCCTTGGCTTCCTGCTTGTTGAATGGCTGTTTGATCCCTGGCTCAACACAGGGGGTGAAGGTGCGGGTTTGTATGGCATTAGCTTCAAGAATACAAATTCCATTATCTTCCTGGTGACCTGTTACGCATTGTCCGCCACCATCTACTACGGCTTCAAGTCCTACCGCAAGAGAGGCGGCATTGACCTGGACAAGGTTCAAGCCGAAATTCCTGTTGAATAAAGAATAACAATCAGGTGACAGTCACTTTAAAAGTGACTGTCACCTTTTATTATTTTTGGAGCGTGTATGTCCATCATTGAAGAAGTAGTCGCAAAGCTGGATGATTGGAAAGGGAAGGATATAACCATTCAGCATCTTTCAGGCGGGTTGACTAACACGAATTACAAAGTCATTGTTGACGGAACACCATTTTTTATCCGCGTGCCGGGCGAAGGCACAGAGTTGCTTGCGATAGATCGCAATAACGAATATCACAGCGCCAAAGCCGCCGCACAAGCTGGTGTTGGCCCAAAAGTTTTATATCATTTCCCCGAATATGATGTGATGGTTTTGGAATTTCTAAATGGCGTTACCATGTCGAAGGATTCATTAAACGAGTCTGGTATGCCAAAGCGGATGGCCGACTCGATCAAGAGACTCCACGCTGGTGAACGCTTCCTTCTGGACTTCAACATGTTCCGCCTCACCGAGTATTATCTCAGCCTGTGCAAAGAACGGAACATCAAAATTCCCGATGGCTATCTTGAAAGAATGAAAATCATCGAAGAGATCGAAAGGGCCATGTCTGTCAAACCGCTGGCAACTGTCCCATGCAACAACGATCTGCTCGCCGAAAATTATATTGACGACGGCAAACAACTTTGGCTGATCGACTACGAATACAGCGGCAATAACGACCCGACCTTTGAGTTAGGCAATACCTGTCAGGAAATGCAATTCAACGATGAACAGATCGCCGAAGTCTGTGCGGCATATTTTGGTGAAGCCTCAGCGGATAAAATAGCGCGCATGAAATTAAATATGATCATGTCTGATGTGGGTTGGGGATTGTGGGCGGCCATTCAGGCCAACATCTCCACTATTGAATTTGACTTTTGGGGCTGGACCATCGAACGCTGGGGCAGGGCTGAAGAGAAAATGGATTCAGCCGAATTTTCCGTATGGATGAAGGATGTGCGTAATTAATGGAAACGACTCAGTTTGATATTGTGAAGGAAATGTATCGCCTGATCGATGCGGCGAACGCAAAAAATATTCAACTGCGCGCCATTGGCGGGCTGGCAGTGGAAGCGCATAACAGGAAAAATCATCCGCTGTTTAAGCGTGAGTTCGGCGACCTTGATTTTGTCATAGCTAAAAAACAGCGCAAGGAATTTGAGGCGTTCATGCCCTCAGTGGATTATTCCCCGCATAAGCAATTCAATATCCTGAACGGTGATCAGAGACAAATTTATTATCACAACGGGAACGACATGAAGATCGATATCTTCGTCGGTGATTTTGAGATGTGTCATAAAATTCCGTTGGAAAACCGCCTGACTTTCGACCCTGTCACTATTCCGCTGGCTGAATTGCTATTATCCAAAGCCCAGATCGTGGAGTTGAATCGCAAGGATGCGCTTGACCTTACGTCTCTTCTGTTAAATAATGAAACAGGTAGTGGCGATAAGGATATGATCAACCTGCAGATCCTTTCCCAGCTATGCAGCCAGGATTGGGGCCTATACAAGACGATCTCCATCAATTTAAAGCGCGTGGAAGATTTGATGCAAGAAAAGGAACTGCCGCTTACTCAAGCTGAACGCGATCTGGTGTTAAGCCGCGTGCATGAGATTTTGAAAACATTTGAAGAAATGCCCAAGCCCTTATCGTGGCAGATCCGCGACCGTGTAGGCACAAGGGTGAAGTGGTATATCGAAGTGGAAGAAGTGCGCAGATAGTTACGAACTTCTCTTACGCAAAAGAGTGCGTGACCCTGGAAGGGTCAAATGATTATAGATTTTTGAATGTTCCGAATTCAACCCCGAAGGGGTGTCATACCGATAAAATCCATGTTATCCCTACGGGATTTGGATTTCTTAACGCAATTTTCTATAACTTTACCATCCCTTCGGGATTGACCTCGTAAGGTGAGTTATGAATAAGAAAATCAGACTTTTCCTTGCAATTATTATTCTTGCCATTTCAATTTCAGTTTTGATTTGGGCATACACTCCCAACCCGCGTGAGACTCGGGTTCAACCGATCTCGCCATCGGAGATGCAATTGCCGTAAACAGGAGCGCGGACTTCAGTTCGCAGTTTCCTGATAATAAGCGGACTGAAGTCCGCAGTCCGAATCTTATTATGAATAAAATTATTTTTTCCTCCCGCAATATTTATATTCTCGCCTCCGCATTGATGTTGATCCTCGCATCCATCGCCTGCGCGGGGAGTGTGGAGTCTGCCGCCCCAGCGCAGCCTGTTGTTGAGTCTACATCCCAATCAGCACAGCCGACTCAAATTACCGCGCCGCCCGCAATTCTTGAAACGCGCCGCTTAACATTGGAATTCCCGCCTAAAATGCGCGCAGGCGTGGAAGGAGATATTGTCCGCTTGACTTTGGAAGTGGATGAACTTGGCAACATCACGCCAACCGCGCAGATCGAGGGGAACGTGATAGTGGGGGAAGTGATCGAGATTCCAGACTTATATGAAACGCACAATGTTACAGCCGAGGCGCGGTTTGATATTGCAGGCATGGAAGTCCAGCCGCCTGAGGCGATCCTTGAGCCTCTCACACGCGGACAATCAGCCACGTTTTTTTGGAGCATCCGTCCGCAGGAACCGGGCACATACCGGGGGACGGTCTGGCTGCATTTGAACTTTGTGGACAAGTCCACGGGAGAAGAAAGCCGAATTGCCGTATCAGCT
>JABFSL010000043.1 GCA_013140605.1 Anaerolineales bacterium | reverse complement strand
ATCGTTGTGTTTATTAGGCATAGTTACTAACTTACAGAGAGAAATGCTTGAAAGAATAACAACTTCATGATTAATTAGTCAATTTATAATTAAGCTAATCTCAAGGTCTGATTTATTCAACAACGCCTCAATAATCGGCTATAAATACGATGAAATTGAAGACGAAGTGCTGGTATCCTCTCCATATCACAGGGTAAATACAATAAGAGCGATTTAGGCAGGACAATTTTCTAAGCTGGATTTCTCAGTAATCAAATTCGCCAGAGATGGCATTTCGAATTTTTTGGTCACTCGATCATAAACATAATTATAGATATTAACGCTATGTTTTCTGGCTGTTTGGATAATGGTTGCGAACGTATCTTTTGTTTTTGTGCCATTCTCACTGACGGTCTGAAGGTTAATGTCGCGCATGCGGGCTTGTGCTCGAGCACCCAGTTCGGCGGGGTTGTTGTGGAGAGGAAGAAAGGGAAAAATCAACGGGAGCAATAATGACTTTTTCTTTGATAGAGTTTTGGCAATTCTCTCGTCCAGGGCAGGATAACCTGTTTTTGTTGAAAATAAGGCATCAAATTCTCTGGATAGTTTTTTCGCAATTTCGTTTGACGGGCTCTGTTTATACTTAAGCAATGCATCATAATAATCCCAAAATTTCTCAATAAAATTATTCAAAATAACTTGGTGTTGCCTCACGAACGGCATTAGTTTTTTGTAGTGACGCCCTTCATGTACCCAGCATAACGACTTGTATTTGGCAATTTTATTGAATTGCGGGGCGTCATCGCACAGGAGATGCTTAATGGCATATTCGGAGCTTTGATAATAAATGATGGCGGATGACTCGCGGATGATACGGCGATTGGTTGTATGTTTTTTAGGATTAGGAAAAAGCTGGTCTAAAAGAGAATCCAGTTGTTCGTTCGTCAAAATTTCGCTGCTCACCGCTTTTTTCAGCTCGGCCAAACGCAAAGCGGATAAGCCAAATTCACTCATGAGCTCGTAGGCGGACTCGTTAAATTTAAACTTCAGTTCGCTGCGGCAAAGGATGGCAAGCAAGGTTAATCGATCTTTTTTAGGGCGCGTGAAAAATCCGGTGAAGTAGGGATTGCATAAAATGTGGGTATAGTGATTTTTCCCATTGACCCGGCACCCGGTGTCGTCCACGTGCTGATAGGTGTTTGCTTTCAATCCAGCATTAACAATGTCTTCTTTTTCCTGATGAAATAGATCGTGATCCTCTGTAATCATGCGGGATATCGTGGATTTCGCAATCTGAATACCGAACGTTTTCAAAAACCGCGCAATCGCCGGTTCTGTCATGCCTGAGTCACGGTATAATGTAATCACCAACGATCGGATCCCAGGACCAAATCCCCCCTTATAACCCTCGGGAAGTTTACCTGAAAATGTTTTTTTCAATGACTTGGAATAATAAACGGCCACCCTAAATTCAACGTTGTCGGTGATTATTTTAAGATCCTGTACTACCCTCGTTTCATACCCTTGGAACTTTGCATCAGGTGGCAAGCTGTCTTTATCAACCTCGCAATCGACCCGCCGATCGATCTTAACAATGTTTTTCTTCCTGGTTTTTTTTGCACGTGATTTTTGATCGGAACGTTTCTTTCTATCTGCTTCAGAAGAGTGCTTGGAGGCAACCGCATCCACACCTGCTTTCTGCTTCCGAATATCCGGTTTGCCTTGCTCGCCCTTGAGTCGGTTAACTTCATCTTTCAATTGTTGGATGGTTTTCGCCTGAGCGGCATTGGCCTCGACTAAAACTTCAACCAAACCAAATAATGTTCTTTGAATTGCTGCCACATGAGGATCCGCAATAGCATCAATATCTACTGTTAGTTTTTCCAGTGTCTTCTTCATATCATTGAGATTCATCAGTGTTCTTATGTCGTTATCCTCTCGAGGATTAATAATAACACGTCTTTTTTTGGGCAAATTTTTCGCGCTGGGATAGCGAATAACCGGGCGTAAAACTTTAAAGCTTGGGCGGGTATGGTTGTTGGAAGATTTGATCTTATAAGAATACTGATGCTGCTTTACAGTAGTGTAGTTGATGGTGCTGTGGCTGGTTTGGATTTCCCGGTTTTTTCATAAAAACCGTGTCAAGTAAAAGTTTTGAAAACCCTAAATTATTTGCATTTTTAGCGAGTTGTGCATTATGGCCGTCGGGGTTATACGGAGCTTACCCTGGGATATGGAGAGGATACGAAATAGCCTTCCAATAAGTTACTTTGCTGCTCATTTTCTAAATATTCTAAATATGCAGAAACTCCATCATGAATGGTTGGGATTTTAATATCTTGTGCGTTTAAAAAACCATAGCTTGTGCAAGCAGTTACAAATTGGATCATAGGATTAAAATATCCATCTATATTGACTAGTCCAAAAGGCTTGTTAATGGTTCCTATTTTGATAGCGCACCAGGTTTCAAATAGCTCATCGAATGTACCAATGCCGCCAGGCATAGCTAAAAACTGAGATGACTTTTCATGAATTAATCGTTTTCGTTCATACATGGAATCAACTATATGCAACTCATCTAAAAGGTCACAAGGTTTTTCTATTTCAGCGAGGTGCACAGT
>JABFSL010000083.1 GCA_013140605.1 Anaerolineales bacterium | reverse complement strand
CCAAGTCGCTTGGTAATATTGTCCAGCCTTGGGATGTGTTAAATGTTCACGGTGCGGATGCGCTCCGTTGGTATCTCTACACCGACACGCCGCCTGGACAGGAACGCCGCTTCTCTTCCGATTTGGTTGGCGATGTCATTCGCAGTTTTACTCTTACACTGTGGAATGTTTACTCGTTTTTTGTGACATATGCCAACCTCGACAAACCGCAGGCGTTGACTGTTACCGCCCCAACCAACGACCTTGATCGCTGGCTGCTTTCCGAGTTGAATGTGCTTGTTCGTGATGTGACTCAGGCATACGAAAATTACGATGTTCTCAATGCCACGCGGCCTGTTGAAAAATTCGTCGAACAGCTTTCCACCTGGTATGTTCGCCGCTCGCGCCGCCGCTTCTGGAAGAATGATTCGGGTGCGGACAAGCAGGCCGCATATTCAACGCTTTACACTGCGTTGACAACAGTTGCAAAATTGATCGCGCCCGCCATGCCTTTCCTTGCGGAAGAGTTGTACCAGAACCTTGTCCGCGCAGTGGATGGGACTGCTCCTGAATCCGTTCACCTCGCTGAATGGCCGCAAGCGATGGAAGAATTCATTGACGAGTCGCTCAACCGTGAAATGCAATTGATCATGCGCCTTGTGTCGCTTGGTCATTCTGCGCGCCAAAAAGCAAACCGCAAGGTGCGTCAGCCGCTGGCTTCTGCCGCATTTTCTGTCAGCACGCCTGCGGAGCGAAAAGCCATCTCAACCTATGCGGATGTGATCTCGGATGAATTGAACGTCAAGCAAGTCCGTTTACTGGATGCCTCTACAGAAGCGTTGACCCATACAGTAAAGCCGTTACCCAAACAGCTTGGACAAAAATATGGCAATAAATATCCCGCCATTCAGAAAGCCATCCTTGCCATGAATGCCGAAGAAATCGCAAAAACTTTTCACTCAGGCGGTACGCTTGTTGTGACTGCCAATGATGAAACTTTCAACATCATCTCGGAAGAGGTAGAAGTCAAAGCAATGGCGAAGGAAGGATTTGCAGTCGCGGAGGAAGGTGCATATGTTGCCGCTCTTGTGACCGACCTGACGCCTGAACTTGTGCAGGAAGGTTTGGCGCGTGAGTTTGTGCGCCGTGTACAAGACCTCCGCAAGGCCGCTGAGTTGGATGTGGCCGATCGCATAGAAATGTTCATTGAGGCCAGCGCAGGCTTGAGGTCCGCAATTGAAGCGCACAAGGATTACATCACATCCGAAACGCTCACATCCAAATTATCCTTTGCAACCCCGCCAGAAAGATCATCCGTAGTGGAAGATGAATTTGACGGAGAAAAGCTCAAAGTTGGATTGATAAAGGCTTAATGCTTTGATCACTTAAGAAAATTGACGGCTGGCTACAGTCGTCAATTTTTTATTTCCCTGTATAATCTGCAATGAAGAACAATAAATTGAGATGAGGATGTTTTCATGACAACTTCTGTTTCGACCGAAGGAAAATTAAATCCAGTGCGGGTGGCGCTGGCGTGGGGCGTGCATCTATTTACCGCAACCGGCGCGATCTGGGGATTATTAGCCATGCTTGCCATCTTTGAACATGATTGGCGCGCGATGATTCTCTGGATGGTCATTGCCATGCTCGTGGATGGCTTTGATGGAATGCTGGCGCGTTGGGCGGATGTTAAAAAATATGCCAATGGTATTGACGGCGCATTGCTGGATAATATTCTTGATTATCTTAATTACGTGGTTGTGCCCGCGCTCTTCCTTGTGGAAGCGGGTGTGCTGCCTTCGGGTTTTCAAATGGTCGGCGCGTTCTCGATCCTGATCACATCAGCTTATCAATTTACACAAACAGACGCGAAAACAGATGATCATCATTTCAAAGGTTTTCCCTCTTATTGGAATGTGGCGGCGCTTTATATGTTATTGATGAATCTGCCGCAATGGGTAAACTTTGGTTTCCTTATGTTGTTCAACGTAATGGTCTTTATTCCTGTGAAATATATTTACCCCACGCGCAACACTTATTTGCGCACGCTCACACTGGTCTTCACATATCTTTATGGCGCAATTGGAATTTGGGGATTGATCCAATATCCAGATCATCCGAAGTGGGTGGTGTGGATTACGTTCCTTTATATTGCCTATTACATTGTTTTAAGTTTAATTCCCAAAAAATCAAATGCAAATTGATATTGTGACTCAGGCCGACGAGGAACTTTACAATGCGTTTCAACGCCTCGTTCCTCAGTTGACGAATAACAACCCGCCTCCTTCTCTTAACGATCTGGCTGCTCTTGTCCGAGATTCATCCTCCACGCTGATGGTGGCTCGCAACGAACGCGCCGAGATCATTGGCGCTCTCACGCTGACAGTCTACCGCGTGCCGACAGGCATCCGCTCCATTATTGAAGATGTGATCGTGGACAATTCCGCTCGCGGACAGGGAATTGGCGAAGCTTTGATGAAACGGGCGATTGAGGTTGCCCGCGAAAAAGGCGCAAGTAATATTTCACTGACTTCCAATCCCATAAGGGAATCTGCAAATCGATTGTATTTGCGGGTGGGGTTTAAGAAACGGGAAACGAACGCGTATCAAATTAAATTGTAAATAAAAAGAACCAGCGCGA
>JABFSL010000128.1 GCA_013140605.1 Anaerolineales bacterium | reverse complement strand
GCATTAGTTCGCTGCGCCGCTCTCAACAAAATGACGCATCTGGGTATGCCCCAAAGTTACAAAGTGGCATAACTTTTCATTCCAACAAATGAATTGCGCCTACTTTTCGATTTATGCACCAATGCCGATTAAAATTGTAATTTTACAAGCAATACTGTTTTGGATTTCACACGTTTATGCTTTCAATAATTTGACATTCTTTTGGATAACCACCCCAATGGTTAGCATCTTTTTAGGAATTATTGTTTGGCGTTCTAAATCAATTACTCCCAGCACGATTGCTCATTTATTGATTAATATGCTGTTGGGTTTTGTTGCATTTAGAAATTTATAAGTGAAAAAAAGACATAGTTTTCAACCAGATTTCGAAAATCTTGAGGAGCACTTTGAACTCTTGATGCAAATCTCCCAACCCGCATCCCTCTCACATCCTCTTCACCGAAAACATCGTCAAGCGGAATATCAAACAAAAAGACTCTTTTGAAAAGAGTCTTTTTGTTTCAAAGTTATCCAGAAATCACAGCGGGTGGACGGGAAATGATCTTCGGCCTTTGCAATCTGGAACGGACAGGAGCCAGTTTGCCGACATCGATAAAGACCACATCCTGTTTGGGAGCTTTTTCGAGTATGTAGCGTGTGTAACCTGGGTCGAGGCGATCCAATAAAATCACCTCCGCACCCTTCGGAATGTCTTCTCCAAAATCTGGGTGAGTGATGAGGTAGCGAGTAAATTCCATGAACAACTCATTGAATTTTGCCCGATAAAATTCTTTCATTTTTTCATCTCCTTGATAAAACGATCCCGATACGAAGGCCAGTTTTCCATAATATCGCTTTGACCAATTGTAAGTACATCTGCCACAGAATAGCCTTCAAACCAGTCTTTTGTCTGCTCGCCGTTTGGATGAAGAATATCCCGATGTGGCGTTCCGTGCGCTGTATCGTATCGAACTACTGCGTACCATTCGCCTTTCACTAAAACTTCAAGTTGAATGCGAAATTCTGTAATCTCTTTTCCATCAGAAACATGATAGTGTCTATAACGGCATAAACGTGTTTCTGGGTCAAGATAGATCAGGAATTCGCGTTCGGTCATGCTTGGAATTATACGGCATTTTCGTAATGGGATGCGGGTAAAATCAGTTATGCAAACCGATAGTTGTGTCGCCTCCAGCGGACTCTCCCCCACGCAATATCAATACACGGGACAATATTCCCATACCGCAGATTTCGGCCTCATGTTCTACAACGCCCGCTGGTATGACCCCGCCCTGGGACGCTTCGCCCAAGCGGATTCGATTGTCCCGCCCGGCGTTCAGGGCGTGGATCGCTATGCGTACGTTAACAATAACCCGATGCGATTTACTGATCCGACAGGACATAGTGTTGATTGCGGAATAGGTGAATCATACTGTGAAGCAGGCAAACTGAATGTAAAAAAGCGGTCTAAAGATGTTGCTAAGAAGTATTATCATCTGGCAGAACACGGAACTACAATGAATTGGGCGGGTTTATCTCACGGAGATAAAGTCGCACAGTCAATTTTATCTGAGGGGGGATGGAGCGAAGGTTCGTATAACGACCTTGTTTCTCATGGCGGGGTAAGTAATGCAGATACATTGCATGATCCCGCCACATATGTCGTTGCAGCAGTTATCGGAATAGGAGGGTATCATGCCTTAGTGACCTACGCTACGATCAATGCAGATGCTGCCATAGTTAGCATAGGGAGTTACAAACTGTATAGAAAATCTGGTTATACATATTTTAAACTACCCGACAATGTCTACACTGCGCTTTCTAAGATTGGAATAGGACAATACAACTTGGCAAATTTAGTAAATCGAGGAGTAATATCTTCTCAAATAACGTTAGGAAAACCAGCAATCGTCAATCTTGTGGATATAACTAAGCCGGGACGTGGAACAGTGATGGAATTGAAAATGTATGAAAACGCAGGCTATATTACAGGCACAGGTAATTTTCTGAATTCTGATTTCCTTCTTCAGATAGGTACGTGGTTGAAAAAGTAAAAATGGCAAACAGAGAGATTGACTCCATTCTGAAAGATATTGAACAATACTTTAAATTTCTCCTTGACAGCGGATACAAAATTCAGAACGTAAAGGATTTTGGCCGCAAAGGAGAGTGGCATGTGTTCCTGGTATCGCCAAGTCGCATAATAAAAATTGGAAGCGATCAAGGCTCAGTATCTTTGTTTTTTGCCCCTTTAAATTCAGATTCGATTCGTGAAAATTCATTTAGTATAGAATCTGTGATTTATTTTTTGAGTAAAGGTGAGAACTTCGTTGATACATATAAAGGAATTTGGTTCAGAAGCAGAAAAAACCAACTCAAAAAACTGTCTTATTTATTAACCGAATATTTTGAGGAAATCACACCGCTGTTTGGAGAAAATTTCCAACTATATAAAAGCGATTTAATTTCGGCGCGTAAAAAATATTTTGAACTTTTTATGGATAAATACGTCCGTAAAAGAAAAAAGAACGATTGGGAATAATTACTTTCCTAATTCCGACCCGCATCCCTCTACAACCTCTTCACCGAAAGCATCGTCAAATCATCCCCCAGCGGAACGGTCTCGATGAATTCATTCAAACGATGTTCAACCAGCACAAGCACTTCATCGGCTGTATGTTTTTGGATTGAGATCAGCGCGTCCATCAAACGCGAATCGCCGAATAGATTTCCATCGGGTGAGAAGGCTTCGGTCAGGCCGTCGGTGTAGAGCAATAGGTTGTCCCCTACTTCAAGCGAAATCGTGCGTTCCTGCATGGACGGTTGTTCCATCACACCCAGCGCAACAGCGGTGCGAGTCAATTTCTCAATACTGCCATTTCCTTTTACCCAGAACGGCGGGTTATGTCCCGCGTTGACATAAGTAAAAGTCCCAAGCGTGGTATCCAGCACGCCATAGACAGCCGTCACGAACATGCCTTGCTGTGTATCTGGCAAAAGCTGATCGTTCACGCGCCGCAATACGTCAGCTGGAGAATTCATCTCGTTCACCGCCGCCCGCACCAGGGTCCGCGTGAGCGCCATGAACAACGCGGCAGGCATGCCCTTATCGGCCACATCCGCGATAAAGAGTCCAAAATTCCCGTTCGGCAATTCGATCACATCGTAAAAGTCACCGCCCACCTGACGCGCAGTCCGCCAGCGCGCGGCAAACTGCCATGATTCATGAGTCGGCAAAAATTGCGGGATAAACGTCTGCTGGATCTGGCGCGCCAACTGCACCTCGGTTTCGAGGCGTTCGCGCACCACCATCTCCTGCTGCAAAAGATCGTTCTGAATTGCAAGCGCGGCCTGCTGCGCGATCCCACTGATGATCTCGATGCGGCGCGAGCGGAAGCGGCGGCCATTCTCGGCCTCTTCGATCAACATGACGCCGAACATATCATTCTTGATGGAAAGCGGGACGGCCATCAGCAGGCGCTCGGCATTGACAACATCCGCTTCACGCTGCGCGTCCGCCTCGGGCTGAATCTTCAACCATGACTTTGGCGCAGCCTTGGGCTTGAGCGGTTGGATCAACATGCGGTTTTGTTCGCAGGCGGCATCCAGCAAGGGGAACTCTCCCAGCTCGAATTCCTTTTCGGTCATCTCCGATTCTTCATCTTCGGAAAATCCGTACTCATGGGTTGCGGTAAAGATATTGCGTTCCACATCCAAACGATATAACGCCACCCGATGCACACCGACGAGGATCGGCATGATACGCGTGATCGAGCCGAGAATTTCATCCACATCGTTCAAGCTGACAACCGCCTGCGCCACCTGCAACAACGCCGCGGATGCATAAGCCTGTTCCTGCGCTGAATCATATAAACGCGCATTCTCGATAGCGACGGCGGCATAACTCGCGAAAGTGGTTGTGATGGCTTGCGCTTCATGTCCATAACGGCCAGAGGTGTGATGCGCGAGAGTCAACACCCCCAGCGGACGATCCCCCACACGCAGCGGCGCGGCTATGGATGAATAATCACTTTCATAACCAGCACTTAAACCTGAAGGCCAGATCGGGTCATCAGGGCGGCGAATAATAGGGACATCAGCCATCAACGCATCAGCCATTGAATAAATGGAATCTGGATTGGAAATACAAACACTTTCAAGCTGACTCGCATCCGTACCATGCACCGCAGAAAGGCAAAGGTCGCCATCCTGCAAAAGCCAAACGGCAGAAATATCGATTGGCAAATTGCGATCCAATTCAGAGAGAATGGTTTCGAGCACTTCATCCACACCCACATTATCTGAAACCAAACCCGCCACTTCGCGCAGACTATCCGAAACCTGTCGGCGCCACTGTTCTGAGCGGTACAAGTCCGCGTTGCGGATGGCGGCGGCCATTGTGTCTGCCACGGCCTCGAACATAATCTGGTCGTCTTCTGTGAATGCATTAACTTTGTCAGATTGAATATCGAGCAAGCCAACGACTTTATCGTTAAAGAGAAGCGGCACGCATAATTCAGAGCGTGTGTTCTTAGGAGGCAATGGCGAAGGGATATAGCGGTCATCCAGCGTTACATCATTGACCAGGATCGTTCTACCCAGCCGCGCCGTCCACACCATAATTCCTTTGGTATTGTCCAAAGAAATGGTAAAGCCTTCCAGTTTTTTACTGCGCTTGCCGCTGCCCGCTTCATAGGCAATGATCCGTCTATTTGGGTGGACTGTAAACAACGAGACATGCGGATACCCAAATTTGTCATGAATCAGGTTTGCCGCTTCACGCATGATCGTTGAAAGATTAAGCGTGGATGTAACGCTTTTGCTGACTTCTGAAACAAGTGTAAGCTGGTCAGCGCGGCGGCGCAGGCGGCTGTATAAGCGCGCTCCATCCACTGCGCGCGCGATGTTATCTGCCAGCGCATGGAGAACCAAAATATCGTTTGGATGAAAAGCCTTTAGCTGATTGCTTTGCACGTCCAAAATGCCGAGTACACGGTCTTCAATTTTTAACGGGATGACAACTTCGGATTTTGTTTCAGGCAGACTGTCAATGAAGCGATAGCGGGCGTCGGCGTGGACATCGTCACACACGATCTGCTGTCCATGTAAAGCCGCTTCGCCGATCAACCCCTGACCTGTTTCCACTTCCAGCGCGATGGAGGCTTTCTTGCGCCCTTTGCGCGGCGCGACTGCGCTCGAACGAAAACTAAGCGCATTGGAAGTTGATTCCAAAGTGAAGATGGCAACATAATAATAATTAAAAGTTTTTTGGATCAGTTTGGTGACTCGCGCCGCGAGTTCGTCCACATCGAGCACATTCGCGATCTGCGTGCTGACCTCGCGCACAAGGTTAAGCTGCCGCAATCTGAACTGTTCCACTTCGGCGCGGTGCGATGCAAATAGACTCATCGCCACGATCTGCTCGATGCCTTGAAGCAGATTCAATTCTTCAGTTGAGAAAGCGGGTCCTTTGGGACGGGTGATCTGAAGCGCTCCCAGCGTAATCCCATGATCTTCGAGCGGGATCCCAGCCACGGTCCCGCGTGAAGCGGTTTGTTTTGTATAGAGTTTCCCCGCTTTGATGGCGCGCTTCATTCCATCCAATGTGGGTTGGGCCGAAAAAACTCTTCCATCCTCCCAATCTGGCAGGCGGAAAACATTCTCGTTCAACCAGACATCCACCCTGCCTTTAATGAGGCGGCTGGTCATCGCCACGATGCGGTCACGCTGCGCGCTGAGAGAATCCTCGTTGCGAAGCTGTTCGCCAAGGCTGGCAAGTTGATTCCAATCCCATGATTCCGGGTGTTCGGTGCGTGTCATAACAGCCATGCAGATTCATCCCCTCCGCTTGGTCATGGTCAGCATGTTTCCTGTTGAATTGGATTCATAGGAAACTTTATCCATCAGTTTCCGCATGAGGTACACGCCAAGTCCCCCGATCTGACGCTCAGATAGATCTGCTTTTATGTTCGGTTGTTTTACCTTGGACATGTCGAATGATTTGCCTGTATCGCGCATGGTGATCACAATCGAATCACCGCGCATGTCGCATGTAATATCAAAAGAGGCGTCCGAGACGCCCGCGTAGGCATGCTCGATGATATTGGAGGCGGCCTCATCCGCGGCAAGCTGCAGCGAATAGACTGCTTTTTCAGTAAAGCCTCCCTCACGGGCGGTCTGCGCAACGAGATCGCGGATCTCATCCAAATATTCAAAACGGGCTGGGAAAGTTATTTTAGGCATAAATACAAATACCGTCTCTGTCAAATTAATGATGAGACGGCATTTCTTGTTTATTCAGTCAAGAACGCCACAGGGTATTTTTAAAAACTTCCAACTGCTGCAACGGTGTCATCGAAGGTCTTGAAGAGTTCAGTGAACCCCGCCAGCTCAAGCGCTTCACGAATGCGCTCGGGGACGCTGACAAGCACCAGTTCACCGCGATTATACTTTTTGCAATTTCTCTGGGTGGCAAGCAGGGCGCGGAAACCCGCGCTGGACATATATTCAAGTTCGCTCATATCCACTGCAATTTTAAAACGACCAGCGTTATTGGCCTTCTCAAGCGCCTTGGAAAAATCGGGGGCCGTGGCGCTGTCTACGCGGCCTTTCACTTTGATCAAATCACAATGTTTAAATTCCTGAGTGCTGATTTCCATGTCGATCCTCCGTCAGTAAGATAATTTTTTATTCCTGAATTGCAAAATTATATCACGCTCATGAATTGTTTTTTTCGCTTTTTTGTTTCAGCGAATTAATTACAGACAGCCAACAACCCGCACTCGAATTATCACAAATCGTTTACAATCCAGCAATAGACAAGGAGCAGATCATGAAGGGCGAGCCCATTCTGGTTATGTTGGTGGAAGATAATGCAGACCACGCCGAATTGGTGATTCGGACATTGGAAGATCATCGCATCGCCAACAAGGTGATCCATTTTTTAGATGGACAAACCGCTCTGGATTACCTGCTCCATCATAATGAATATGAGAACCCTGAAACCAGTCCTCGCCCGCATATGGTGCTGCTTGACTTGCGACTGCCGCGCATAGATGGATTGGAAGTCCTGCGGTTGATCAAGGAACAGGATGATCTCAAAAACATCCCCGTCATCATCCTGACCACATCAGAAGCTGAAAAGGATGTGGCGCGCGCCTATAGCAACCATGTCAACAGCTATCTTGTAAAGCCAGTGGGATACGAAGAATTCAGCAAACTCATGAATGATCTTGGGTTTTATTGGCTGGGCTGGAATACACACCCGCATGAGTAATCGTTTGCGCCAATTGAAAGCAAAAAATGTCGGATGAAAAGATCCATATCCTATTAATTGAAGATGAAGACCCACACGCGGAATTGATCCAGCGGGCGTTTGAAGATCAGGATGCCCGCATCCTGATCCATCGCGCAAAATCGCTTGGCGAGGCGCGCAAGCAAATACTCGTTCAGGAACCCGCGCTGATCATTGCAGACTG
The DNA here is from genome assembly GCA_013140605.1 of Anaerolineales bacterium. Classification (GTDB taxonomy): domain Bacteria; phylum Chloroflexota; class Anaerolineae; order Anaerolineales; family Villigracilaceae; genus Villigracilis. The sequence continues at coordinate 1,384 of JABFSL010000128.1, read as the reverse complement.
GCGTTTGCCGGATGGCGAGAGCATGGAACTGCTCCCGGACCATCACGACCCGCTATCCACCCCCATTATCCTAATGACAAGTTACGGCAACGAGCGCATCGCTGTGGAAGCGCTCAAATCCGGCGCGCTTGATTACGTGGTCAAATCGCCCGAGTCCATGCTGGATATGCCCCATCTCGCCGAACGCGCCATCGAGCAATGGGCTGTGCGCGCAGAACGCGTCAAAATGCAAAAAGCCCTGCTCGAAAGCGAAGCGCAATTCCGCCTGCTGGCCGAGAACGCCAGCGACATGATCGCCCGCCTGTCAACCGACGGTCACATTCTGTATGTTTCCCCCGCCTGCGAAACCATACTCGGATACGCTCCCTATGAATTAACTGGAACACTCAGCTTTGATCTGGTCCACGAGCAGGATATTTCATCCATAAAAAATTTGTTCAAAGGGAAACAATACGACGCGACACATACCGTCACCTACCAGGCATTGCACAAGGATGGGCATTTCGTCTGGCTGGAGACATCCGCCCGCCCCATCCTGGACCGTAAAACTGATTCCATTTCAGAGATTCAAACTGCATCCCGCGACATTACCGAACGAAAAAAAGCGGAAAAGGCCCTGCAGGATGCGCACAACAATTTACAGGAATCCTACCAGAGAACCATAGAAGGCTGGGTGCGCGCACTCGATCTGCGCGACCGCGAAACAGAAGGTCATACCCAACGCGTAACCGAGCTAACATTAAAAGTGGCGAAGACGCTTGGCTTTTCTGAAGAAGAACTTATTCACCTCCGGCGCGGCGCATTATTGCACGATATGGGCAAAATGGCCATTCCAGATCAGATCCTGCAAAAGCCCGGTCCGCTGAATGAACTGGAATGGGAAAAAATGCGCCGCCACCCAATGTATGCCTACGATATGCTCTCTCCCATTGCCTACCTGCTCCCCTCTTTGGATATCCCCTTCTGTCACCACGAACGCTGGGACGGAAGCGGCTACCCGCGCGGATTAAAAGGAGAAGAGATACCGCTCGTCGCGCGTCTCTTTGCAATTGTTGATGTATGGGACGCATTATCCAGCGACCGCCCATATCGGAAAAAAATGCCGCGCAGGGAAGTGATCGCCTATCTGCGTGAAAAGTCCGCGATTCTCTTTGACCCCAAACTGGTTGATATATTTCTTTCGGTTATAGAATCATAGCCATAAATTAAGTATCCTTTATCAACTTCAAAAACCAAAGTTGACACTCCCCAACACATCGGGTATCCTTGCACGCGTCCGGGCAGGCCCGGCGCGGCGTAGCCTTTCGAACCCCGCCAGGATCGAAAGATAGCAACGGTAAGGAAGTGTCTCCGGGTGCCGCCGGTCGCCTGCCCGGATATTTTT
>JABFSL010000111.1 GCA_013140605.1 Anaerolineales bacterium | reverse complement strand
CATGCTAGAACATGAAAGTCTGTGACGGTGGCACTATCATCGTCAAAGTGAGACAGCACTTTAACAACTGAATAGTGACAGTGAGCTCGGGGGGAGTCGAACCCTCAACAAATGGCTTAAAAGGCCACTGCTCTGCCATTGAGCTACGAGCCCATTTATGAAGCGGATTGCATTCTATCACGTGAAAATAAAGACGTCAACGTAATAATCACAACTCATAACACATCAGTATGACTGGAGGCAACAATGACAGATGTAAATTATGTAACAGAATCAGATTTTCAAGAAGAAGTGATCGGCGCAACCCTGCCCGTCCTCGTGGATTTCACAGCGACCTGGTGTCAGCCGTGTAAAATGATCGACCCCATCGTGAAGCAGCTCGCGGGTGAATGGGAAGGCAAGGTCAAAGTTGTAAAACTTGACGCAGATCAGAATCCGAATATCATGATGCAATACGGCGTCATGGGCATCCCCACTCTGATGCTCTTCAAGGGCGGCCAGATCAAGGAACGAATGACTGGCTTTCAACCAAAAGAAAAGCTGGCCGCAAAAGTCACCCCGCACGTGTAATACTAAATAGAGCCGAGGCATCTCGGCTCTATTTTATTGACGAGTCATACGCCTTCATGGTATCATTCGCCCCGCTAAAAAACCAGCCGTAAATGGCTGGATTTGTTTCATAATTAAAGAGGAGTAGCATATCAGCGCCAACGAATTTCGAGTAAATGAGGGCATCCGCGTCGCGGAAGTTCGCCTGATCGGGCCAGATGGTGGCAATGTCGGTGTCGTACCGATTCGTCAGGCCTTGCAAATTGCCCGTGATGCCGAGATGGATCTTGTAGAGGTCTCGCCCGGCGCCACACCACCTGTTTGTCGTGTCATGGACTTTGGCAAGTTCATCTACGAAAAAGCAAAGAAGGAACGCGAGGCCAGGAAATCCCAGACAAAGATCGAAGTCAAGGAAATCCGACTGCGTCCAAAGACGAACGGAGCTCACCGCGATTTCAAAGTGGATGATGCCCGCCGCTGGCTGAACCAGGGACATAAGGTGCGCGTCACCGTTAAGTTCCGTGGCCGCGAAATGGATTACCCTGAAATTGCGCTTGAAGATTTGAAAGAGATCGTTCAGGATCTTTCCGATGTGGCAGTCGTTGAAGTTCCGCCGCAAATGGAAGGCCGCACAATGCTCGTGGTTTTGGTCCCTGCCAAAGCCGCACCAAAAAAGAAGGAAAAGAGCGAACAGGCCGAAGTTAAGAGCGAAGCGAATCCTACAGCGTAGGCAATTCCAAATAGTGTTGATAGCCCGCGGGAGCAAGCATCCGCGGTTAATTTTTCTGAAAGGAGCGAACAGCAATGCCTCGCAAAGCAAAGAAGTCTGGTAAATTAAAGCTGAAGACCCATAAAGCGACATCCAAAAGATTTCGCTTAACCGGCTCCGGCATACTTGTGCGAACCAAAGGCGGCAAGAGCCATTTACGCCGCCGCACGTCGGACCGCACCAAGGCGTTATTGAGCGAAATGATCGTAGTTAAAGGTCGTAAGTTCATCAAACGTATTAAACGCCTAGCCCCTAACATGGAATAGTAGTTTCCGGTCGTTGTCAATTTTTAGTTGCGGCTTTCGGGTGTGCGCAACTGGTGTGCCAAAGGCGCACCGACGCCCGCGAGTTTGCAGGAGGTATAAGAAATGCGCGTAAAAGGAGGCCCGCAAGGGCATCTACGTCACAAGAAAATTTTGAAGATCACGAAAGGCCAGCGCGGCTCGAAGCACTTGTTATTCAAACGTGCGAACGAGGCCATGCTCAAAAGCCTGTGGTACGCCACCCGTGATCGCCGCGTCCGCAAACGCGATCTGCGCAAGTTGTGGATCGCACGCATCAACGCCGCAGCCCGTTTGAACGGAACCACTTACAGCAAGTTGGTGGCCTCGCTCAAGAAGGCGAATATCGATCTCAATCGCAAGATGCTGGCCGATATCGCAGTACGCAATCCGCAGGCATTCGCCGCAGTTGTAGCAAAAACAAAATAAATGAAATTGGTCGGGATGAAAATCTCGACCAATTTTTTTAACAGGGTAAAATCAACGCATGACCACCATTTTGGTTGAAAAAAAATTGTCAACAGGCCAAACCTTGCAAATTGTTCAAGGCGACATTACCACTGATGAAGTGGATGCCATTGTCAACGCTGCAAATGAACATTTACAACACGGCGGCGGAGTGGCATGGGCGATTGTAAGGCGCGGCGGGGATGATATTCAGGAAGAAAGCGATAAGTGGATTCAACAGCATGGACTCGTCACCCACTCGCATCCTGCGTGGACCTCGGGCGGGGCACTGCCTGCGAAATACATTATCCACGCCGTGGGTCCCGTGTGGGGCGACGGCGATGAAGATAATAAACTAGCAGACGCGATCACTGGCTCATTAAGAGTTGCTGATGAATTGAAATGCAAATCTATTTCCATGCCTGCCATTTCAACCGGGATATTCGGTTTTCCAAAAGACCGCGCGGCGGGAATTATTTTTTCTGCAATCGAAAAGTATTTTTCCGAAATCAAAGATTCAACTATTCAAACTATCCGCCTGGTTTTATTTGACAATGCAACTGTTCAGGTTTTCCTCGATGTTTGGGACTCTGTTAATCGCGGTTGATCTACTTCATCCCTCATCCTTTCCTTCAATGATCACATCCACCCATAACCCAAAACTAAAATTGATCCGCGCCTTACAGGGCCGCGCAAAGGAACGACGCGATGCAGGCGCATTTCTTGTGGAAGGTGTGCGGCTTGTTGAAGAAGCAGTAAATAGTAATTGGGGATTTCGGTTTGCTTTATATGACGAGTCGCTAAATGAAAGAGGAAGGTCGCAGGTCGAAGGTCTAAGGTCACGCGGTGTGGATGTTGAAGAAGTCGCCACAGGTTTGATGAAATCCTTAAGTGAAACCGAAACACCTCAGGGAATTCTCGCGGTTCTTGAAATCGCCCAATTACCAATTCCCAATTACTATTACTGTGATTTCATCCTCATACTAGATACAATCCGCGACCCCGGCAATCTCGGCACACTCTTGCGGACTGCAGCCGCGGCGGGCGTGCAAGCTGTGCTCCTCCCTCCCGAAACAACAGATGCCTTTGCGCCAAAAGTGGTACGCTCGGGAATGGGCGCGCATTTCCGTTTGCCGATCCATTCGATGAGTTGGGATGAGATAGATCAAGTTGTAAAGTCAGCAGGCGTTGCCCTGAGTGGCGAAGCCATATCGAAGGGTTTACAGGTTTTGTTGGCTGATATGGACGGTCAATCCTGCTGGGAGACTGACTTACGTCAGCCTGTTGCTTTGATCATTGGCGGTGAAGCGGAGGGCGCAAGCGAATCCGCAAGGAAATTGGAAAATCAAAAAATTAGCATTCCGATGTCTGAAAAAATCGAGTCTTTGAATGCAGGCGTGGCAGGAAGTATATTGATGTTCGAAGTCGTAAGACAACGTTCAAACCTTTAAACTTTCCAACGAGGCCAAATGAAAATCCGTTCCATCACCTATTTCCTTAACCCGAAATATCCACTTGACGAAAAAGCCTTGCAAAAAGCAGGGGAGTTTCTTGTACAGGCCAAGTCTACATATGAAGCAGCGGGCTATCAAGTGCAGACCACGCGCCTGGCTACCATTCCGTTTCCAAAATTATTAAACGGTAAGGTAAGTGACCTGCCGCGGCTGGCGCAGCAACTGTCAGAACTATTGCCGCAGATCAACGTTGCGTATGCCGCGCTCGGTCCCGCATTAATCGAATTTCCCGAAAGCTATGCAGTCATTCCAGAAGCGATTGCCGCGAGTGAAAATATTTTCTTCGGCGGCGTGATGGCTGATAGGAAAAACGGCATTTCCCTTCAAGCGATTCAAGCCTGCTCAAAGATCATTCAACAAGCATCCACGATCACGCCGGATGGATTTGCCAATTTACGTTTTGCCGCGTTAGCAAATGTAAAAGCTGGCGCGCCATTTTTTCCCGCCGCGTATCACGATCACGATGAACCTGCCTTTGCGATTGCAACTGAATCCGCTGATTTGGCGGTAAAAGCTTTTAGCGGAGTACAAACACTGGATGAAGGACGACAGACATTAATCACTGAGATCGAGAGACATGGTCAAGCCATTGCCCAAATCGCAACAACGATATTATCGAGAACCAGCTTCATTGGCATTGACTTTTCCCTTGCGCCGTTTCCCGATGATGCACATTCACTTGGCAACGCGGTTGAAAAAATGGGAATTCCAAAAATTGGATTGCACGGATCATTAGCCGCCGCCGCAATTTTGACCGAAGCCGTTGACCGCGCCGATTTTCCCCACACAGGTTTCAGCGGATTCATGCAGCCCATTCTCGAAGATTCTGTTCTCGCGAAACGCGCAGCAGAAGGCACATTGACGATCAAAGATGCGTTACTTTATTCCGCGGTGTGCGGAACGGGATTGGATACAGTCCCTCTGCCGGGGGATACCACTGCCGAGCAGATCGCTCCACTTTTGCTGGATCTATCAGCGCTGGCAATGCGATTGGACAAGCCGCTCACTGCGCGGCTGATGCCTGTCCCCGGTAAACAGGCAGGCGACGCCACTGGATTTGACTTCGCCTTCTTCGCCAACAGCCGCGTCATGCCATTAGACTCTGCTCCATTGAATATGCCATTGGGCGGAAATGAAAGTTTCTCACTTAAAGAAAAACGTTCCAACGCATAACGTTGGAACGTTTTGTTATTCGCGCCAGTACTCCCCGCCTCCGCCTTCGCGTTTCATTAATCCATAGCCAACAAGTTCGCGCCTTAAGCTGGCGGTATCTTCATGATACTGGCTCAATATCTCGTTGACTTTTTTCTCGCTGTATCGTTTATTCACCTCAAAGGCTTTCACGACATATCGCAAAACGGCCTCCAACTTTTTACGCTGGGCGGGAATCGTTTTCAAGCTTCCGTCTTTGCGGATGTAATCTTTTAATACTTTGTTGTCATAAGCATCGGCATCCACATCTGCAACAGAGGCTGCGAGATTCTCCTGCGAGAACAAATTGCGGGACTTGGTTTCCAGCGCCTTTTCATCCAGTTGATAGACATTGTAGTAGCTCTCAGTCTTCGCGCTGACCAGTCCGATTTGTGCCAGCTTCGCGAGGTGATGTGAAACTGTGGACGGTTTGAGGTCAAGCAGCGCGGCGAGTTCCTCCACGCTGTATGGTTGTTGAGCCAGCAGACCAACAATTTTGAGTCGGTTTGCATCCGCGAAGACTTTGAAGAAGGTGACAACTTCATCGCTCATTTTGAGCCTTCATCCACACGCCAGTAGCGCGAACCATCGCTGATGCGGGCTAACATTTTTGCATCCACCAGGTCACGGCGCAGACCGGCAGTATCTTCGTTGAACCGTCTCAGAATGGTGTTGACTTCCTTCTCCGTGTAATTCGTATCGAATTCAAAGAATTGGATAAGGTAATTCAGGATCACCTGCAACTGTGGAGGGGCGGGGATTTGTCTGATACTGCCATCAGATTTAAGGCAGGCTTTCAGCGTCCTTTTAGATTTCTCATCCAAGTCATCTGGCAGGGTATAAGATGGATGCGCGTCTGCAAGTTTTTCCCGTGCAAGTATTGCCAGCTTGTCATTGTCCAAGGTGAAGACACCATCTGTTTGGGTGACAGCCCCAACATGTTCAAGAAAACCAAGATGCGTCAGAGAATCCTTCACTGAAAGATTCAAGCGCGCGGCTATCTTCGCGCGGGTGGCGGATTCCTGCGAAAGCAGACCGATGATTCGCAAACGGTCAGGGCTGGACATGGCTTTTACAAAATCGAGCATTTCAGGCTTTGAATTCATGTTTCACTTCCGTAAATCTAATTCGATGTGTATCGAATTAGATTCTAAGAGGAAAAATCTCCAATGTCAAGAGTCGCCTGTGAGCAAAACCAGTTTGAAGTTAAAAAATGAAGCGGATTCAATCGGTTATAATTTCCGCGCAAGCAACATTCCATTTAATCTATTGGAGGTGCAAGTGGATCTATCCAAGCACGCTTTCTTTGAGGGAAAAATTATCCCTTTAAGTGACGCTAAAATCAATATAGCCACTCATGGCTTTTTGTACGGAACTGCTGTATTCAGTGGTATGCGGGCATATTGGAACGAAGAGAAGAAACGTCTCTTCGTTTTTCGTCCATACGATCATTTTCATCGTTTGTTAAATTCAGCGCGCATGATGGCGATGGATGTTCCATACGATGAAGAAAGTTTGATACAGCTCACGCTCGATCTTTTGCGGACGGATGATTGGAAGGAGGATGTGTACCTGCGCCCCACCATCTATAAAGCGGACATGGGCATCGGGGTGCGTCTGCATGATCTCAGGGATGAATTTTCCATGTTCGTGATGGCGTTCGAGAAATATGTAAAGAACGACGCGAACGCTCACCTGACATTTTCATCCTGGCGGCGTATTGACGATAATGTGATTCCCGCACGCGGAAAAGTTTCTGGCTCGTATGCAAACTCAGCTTTGATAAAAACAGACGCAAATCGCGCGGGCTTTGACGAAGCGATCGTGCTTGATAGTAATGGGCATGTCTCTGAAGGTTCTGCAATGAATATCTTCATGATGCGTGATGGAGTTCTGGTCACGCCGCCTTCAACGGATAATATTCTCGAAGGCATCACCCGCCGCAGCGTAATGGAATTGGCGCGCAACGAATTGGGACTTCAAGTGGTGGAACGTTCCATTGACCGAACCGAAGTGTTCATCGCTGAAGAATTATTTATGACGGGAACCGCCGCCCAGATCGTGGCCGCCACAAAAGTGGACTATCGCCCCATTGGCGCCGGCGTGATGGGACCGGTCACAGCGAAATTGCGCGCCTTGTTTGATAATATTGTCCGCGCAAAACATCCAAAGTATCAGAATTGGAATGTGGAAGTTTGATGGAAAGAATTATATAAAACCAAACAAAAAAGTCCGTCGCAAATCGCGACGGACTTTTTACTTCTCACTTATTACTTTCCCCACCTACGGATTCTTCTTAAACCGCACCAGCACAAGATTCTTCGAGCAGTCATTGACAGTATCTATATAAATATTATCTGATAAAGGCAGGCCAGCCTGGTCGAGGATCTGAATATACAGATCGCCTTTGGATGAGATCGGAACAGTTCCCAGGAAAAACTCAAAGCCAGATTTTCCATAGGCGGGCGCAATACTACTTACTGTCAATTCATTCTTGGTTTTTCTATTGTAAATACCCACCAGGCGGACCGTCATCCTGAGCATGTCAGCATTATTTGCATCCACGATCGTGCCGCCAACGCCCTGCCAATTACAGGCCGCATCCGGGTGGATAATGGTACTGTCAATGTAAGTTACAGTTGCAGAAAACGGCGCTTTGGGAGTGGGTGTTATTGTAGGGGTTTTTGTCGGGGGAACAAGAGAGAAGGAAGTAGGCGAAGGCTCCAATGTGAAGGTGGGCAAAAGGGTTGGGGTTTCAGTCACATCCACAATGGTGGCTGTCCAGGTTGGTTCCAAAACAATGGGTGTGGGCGTCACTGTTGGAATTGCATTCGGGTCAAAATTATCCGGGGGCAAAGGATTAAAACGGGAGTTGGGAAAAAGAAATACAAAAACAAAATACACGCCAAGGCAAACCGTGGTCAGAAGCGTGAGAATACTTAATAGATCCCACACCTCAAGTCTGGCGCTTTTCTTTGGCGCGGGTTTCTCTTCGTAGTTGTAATCGTATTTGCTCATTGTGCAGCTCCAAATAATAAACTTCCGCCACCATGATAATGGCTTGCAAATTTTCTACGGTGCCAAAACAACATCACTTTGCGCGCGCTGGTCGGTCAGCCAGTTCTTTACAGCAAGTTCCTGAATAGTCAATAAAGCATCGGGAGTCAGTGGATGTTCACCGCGCTCGAGGGCTTTAAAAATATGAAAGCCCGCATCAGTTTCGATCACATCGCTATAAGCGCCAACCTGCAAGGCAAAAACCGCTTCATCGGCCTTGGGATCAAGCAGGTAACCACGCGGCACCCAGCCCAACTCGCCCAGTGTGATCGGATCATAGAACGCCGCAAGCTCATCAAATTCCGAGCCGCTGTTCAACTGCGCCAAAGCACTGCTCACATCTTCCTGATTATAGGTCAAAATTTGGCGAACGTGAATTTGTTCCATCGAAGTTGGCACATCCGCAATGATTTTGTCACGCATCCAGGCCGCTTCGGCAGAACGCTTCAATGCGATCTGGAAGGAGGCATCATCATACCCGTGAGCGGATTGCCATGCAGATAAAGCATCCGCCCCGCCAATTTGAGTTGCCAGCGCTTCCACTCTGGACTTTAGGTCTGCTTCTGTCAAATTGAAATTCGCTTCTCTGGCAGCTTGTGACAATAAAAACTGCGCGATCATATCTTCCAAAACAGTCTTGCTCGCATCTTCGTCTGAAACCGTTTTTCCAAGCGCAGTCTGTGCGGACTTGTATCGCGCAAGTTCCGCTTGAAACTCTGCAAGAGTAATGTACTCTCCATTCACAATTGCCGCCGAAGGCGGCGGAGTGGCAGTGGGAGGTATCGGCGTGGCAGTCGGCAATTGGGGAGTGGGCGTGCTCGAGTTAAGAAAAGAAGCGCAGGCACTTAATCCCAAAGCGAGGATCAGAATCAATTGAGTCAAAACAAAGCGGGGTTTGAAAAACATCGTCAGGATTATACCAATTAAAAACCCCTCTCCCGATTTGGGAGAGGGGCAGGGGTGAGGGCGATTTAGTAATCCATACCGCCCATGCCGCCAGGAGGCATGGCAGGGCCGCTTTCTTTCGCGGGTACGTCGGTGATCAACACATCGGTTGTGAGGATCATCGCGGCGATGGAGGCTGCGTTCTCAAGAGCGCCACGAACAACTTTGACGGGGTCAATGACGCCGGCTTTGATCATGTCGGTGTATTCGCCAGTGAGCACGTTGAAGCCGATGTTAATGTTCTTCTTCTCGGCAGCAGTGCGGCGGACGGTGTCAATAATGACGGAGCCATCCTGACCAGCGTTTGAAGCCAGTTTGCGGATCGGGGCTTCGAGCGCCTTCTTGACGATGTTGATGCCGACTTTGATTTCTTCGTTCTCGTCTTCGGCGTGTGCCTTGGCGAGTTTGTCAAGTTTGACAGCGGCGTTGATGAGGGAGATTTCTCCGCCAGGGACGATACCTTCTTCGACAGCGGCGCGAGCGGCTGAGAGAGCATCTTCCACGCGGTGCTTCTTCTCTTTCATTTCAGTTTCGGTCGCGGCGCCTACGCGGATGATGGCAACACCACCGCTGAGTTTGGCGAGACGTTCCTGAAGTTTTTCCTTGTCGTAATCGCTGGTGCTCTTGTCGATCTCGATGCGGATTTCCTTGATGCGGGCTTCGATATCGTTCTTCTTGCCCTTGCCGCCGATGATGGTTGTGTTCTCTTTATCAGAGACAACCTTCTCAGCGCGGCCAAGGTCTTGAACGGTTGTGGTTTCGAGCTTGCGGCCGGTCTCTTCAGAGATGACCTGTCCACCAGTGAGGGCGGCAATATCCTGAAGCATGGCCTTGCGGCGATCACCAAAACCAGGGGCCTTGATGGCGAGCACGTTCAACATGCCGCGGATCTTATTCAAGATAAGGGTTGCAATCGCTTCGCCGTCGATGTCTTCAGCGATGATCACGAGTTCACGCTTGCCAAGTTGAACGAGTTTCTCGAGCAAAGGAACGATGTCCTGAGCGGCGGAAATCTTCTTGTCATAGACCAAAACATAAGCGTCACTGATCTGGGCTTCCATCTGATCGCCATTGGTGATGAAGTAGGGCGAGATGTAACCGCGGTCGAACTGCATACCTTCCACGAATTCGGTTTCGAACTGCATGGTCTTGGATTCTTCAACAGTAATGACGCCGTCTTTACCGACTTTGTCCATCACATCTGCGATCAATTCACCGATTTCAGCGTCAGCCGCAGAGTTGGTTGCCACGGAGGCAATCTCTTCGCGGGTGTCGATCTTGGTGGAATTCTTCTTGAGTTCGGTCACAATGGTTTCAGTGGCGAGCTCAATGCCCTTCTTGAGAAGCATTGGGTTATAACCAGCTTCGAGAGCTTTGAGGCCTTCGGTCACGATGGCATAAGCCAAAACGGTGGAGGTGGTTGTACCGTCACCGGCGATGTCATTGGTTTTCTGAGCGGCTTCCTTGAGGAGCTGGGCGCCCATGTTTTCAAACGGGTCTTCGAGTTCAATTTCTTTCGCGACGGAAACACCGTCGTGAGTGATGCTGGGGGAACCGAACTTGCGGTCGATTGCCACATTGCGGCCTTTCGGTCCGAGGGTTGCGGAAACAGCGTTCGCAACAACTGTCATGCCGTTCTTAAGCTTGCGGCGGGCTTCTTCTGAAAATACAATTTGTTTGGCTGCCATAGTAATATTCCTTTTTTAATTAACCGACGATACCGAGAAGATCACTCTCGCGCATGATGAGCAATTTCTTGCCTTCCATCTTGACTTCAGTGCCAGAGTACTTGGCGAAGAGCACGATATCGCCAACTTTCACATCCATGGCAATGCGTTCGCCGTCTTCATTGCGGTCGCCAGGTCCAGCGGCCAATACTTTACCCTGTTGGGGTTTTTCCTTCGCAGTTTCAGGAAGGACGATACCGCCTGCGGTAATTTCTTCCTGTTCCACAGGCTCGATGAGCACGCGAGCGCCCAAAGGTTTGAATGATATCTTTGCCATTTCTTGTCTCCTATAAGGGGTTTGGATTTATTTGTTGAATAAGCACATTTTTAGCACTCAACAAGGTCGAGTGCTAATTCAATATTACCTACTTAAAGAGGCAACGTCAAGGGGATTGTATAAATTCTTACAAAACTCTGATGGATACAAAACACCGCTTCCCCTCTTAACTGTGAATTGGCACAGCGGAATGGATATTTCTGACCCGAAGCAATTCCACTACGGTGTTGCTGTGGGAGTCCCAGTTGCGCTCGCAGGTTCGCCTGTGGTAGTTGCAGATGGCGTATCAATGCTGTTACAGATATTGCGTACCACCACAATATCCGCGGCAATGTTGGGGTCGTTATCGAATTCCGAAGCCTCTATTACTGAGGCAATATCCATTGCTTCAGAACAATAATTTTTCTTGGACGTGCTTAAGGCCGCCAACTCAGAGGCGTAAACATCATAATAATAGACAGTGCTTCCGTTGAGCGGAAGTCCCACCACCTCTGCCTCTACATCATCCGACCCGCAGTTACCCCGCGCAGGACATGATTGTTTTGCGGTACACCCGCGCACGGCACATTCAAGCGCCAGGATGCCAGTCTCGTAATTGCGGTTCTTGTGATACAGCACACCCAACTCGCCGTAAAATTCGGCTTTACCCGGCTGGAACTCGATCGTCCTTTGTACATTACGAATGGCAATGAAAAACTGTCCCATTTGCGAATATGTTTTCGCAATGGAAAGATATGGCACCGGGTCTTTCACATTTAACTGCGTGTTGATACGCGCCGCCTGGGAAAAATATTCAAGCGACTTTTCATAAAGCTGGGTTTGAACTTCTTCATTGGGACTGTCAAACGCAAGGCGGCGATAATTCGCGCCCGCATATAAATGCAGGAAGGTCAGGTTTGGAGTAATGGCTATGGCACGGTCATAGGATTCAATGGCAAGCGCATATTCACCCAAAGATTCCATCACATACGCATTGACTCGATGCACATCCATTAACGAAGCATCGCTGGCCAAAGCCTTCTCAATATTTTGCTGAGCCAGAGTCCATTTTTGCTGATCAACGAGAATTTCAGCAGATAACGCCAGCGCAAGAGTATTGGAATTATCCAATTGCAAAGCGCGCGCAGCTTCCTGCTCGGCATCCGTCAGTAATTTTTGAATTACTCGCGGATCATCGATCAGGATCGAATTGGCATTCCAATCCAATGTAAAAGCATAGATGGCGTGGACATTGCTGTCATCAGGAGCGAGTTCGACTGCTTTTTCGGCAGACACCAGCGCCTCCTCAAGGCGAGCTTTTCTTTCTTCAAGATTCACAAGCATCGCAGAGGAGTAAGTCTGGACGCGCGCCAGCTGCGCCCAGACCTGCGCGTTATTGGGATCCACTTTCACGGCTTGAAGATAAACACTGATGGCTCCAGGTTTGATACTTCCATCAGGTTCTTCTATGTCTTCCAATTGGCCGGAAGTAAATTGAGCGTCCCCTTCCAACACAAAGGATGATGAAAAGCGTGTGGGCGTGGCCGTAGGCTGGAACAATGGTTTAACATCGCCCGATTGCACCGAACGGATCAACCATATTCCGCCGAGGATCAAAATGATCCAGAAGAACATGCGGTAAATATTGAATTCGTCACGGCGGCGGAATAAACTGCGCCTTTGAGAAATGTTCATGGTGTGGGTGTGGATACTTCCGTCGAGACGGGAGCAGGCTCGGACGAAGTGGGAAGCGGCACAGGCGTCTCGACCAGATTCTGCTGACAGCGGCTGACAATCGCATTGGCTTGCTCCACGGCCAGTTCATCGGTTGGGATTCGCGCAAGAATGGTCTGTGCGATCTGCAATGCCTCGCCGCATTGATTCAAACGCGAAAGCGCAAGACCATAGGTAAAATAATATTCCGCAATACGCGGCGCATTGGGAGTGAGATTGATCAGTTCCATTTGAACGCCTTCTTCTGTTAAACCGCCATTGATCACATACCCCAATTCCCTGACGGCATCTTCAAAGTAGGCGTTGCGGTAATACATCACGCCAAGGTTACCGTGCAGATTCGTGTCCGACGGTCTGTTATCAACAGCGGTCTCGGCATGCTGCATGGCCTGGGCGTATTTACCAATGGTTGCATACGTACGCGAGAGGAACAGGTCCGGCAGCGGGTCTTCCGGGTTCAATGCATTGGCATCTGTAAACGCATTAATGGCTTTATCATAAAATTCAAGCACACGATAGTTGCGTCCAAGCGCAAGATGGAGGTCGGCAATATTGCCGTTTATTTTTATCGCCTCTTCATACTCACGAATGGCTGCTTCATTATTTTTTGTATTCTCCAAAATGTATCCGCGCGCGCGGCGTGTTTCCAACGTATTGGGGTCAAGTGAAATGGCCACCCTTGATTCTTCAATGGCTTGCTCAATGGCATTAATAGGACCTAAATCATTGGCGGCCGCATCCACAAGGATCTCAACATGATACGCGTGTGCAATGGCATTGTTCGGGTCCAATTCCAGGGCACGCGTGATGCTGGCCTCAGCCTCAGTATATTGTTCCTGAAAATCCAGCGACCAGGCCAGCACAGCGTGCGCCATGGAATTATCATTATTTAATAACAAGGCGCTTTCCGCGCTGGATTGCGCCTCCGGATATTGACCCGCCCAAACCTGCACACGTGCCAAAGCCACATACACGGCCGGGTCGTTCGGATTCGAGGCAATGGCCTGTTTATAGGAAGCAATCGCAGGGATCAATTTACCCAGCGTAAAATACTCCTGCGCCTCAGTGACGAACGATTCCGGCGCGCGCGTAGGGGTGGGCGTGGGAACACCAAACTGAGGCTGGTTCGGAATTACAAATCGATTTAGATACGCCCCGCCGAGCACCAGCAAACTCAAGATAATAATGCGAAACCAATTGGGCCGCGTTCGCTTGCGGTTCATGCTCCATTTACTGCCTTTTAAATACATGGTTTCATATTACCATTTAAAACGAAGCACAGTCAAGCAAGGGTTTTAATCTCTCATTTGCTTCTAACAACGTGGATTTGCCCAACATCCGAAGTCTTTGACGAATATTATGCTAAAATGCCTTCATGCAATTTGAGGTTTTTACCCTGCTGCCCGAAGTATTCCCCTCTTATCTTGAAACCAGCATCATCAAACGCGCCCGCGAACGGGATCTGATCAACGTGCGCGTGCATAATATCCGCGACTACACACACGATAAACATCACATGACCGACGACACCCCATACGGCGGCGGCGGCGGGATGGTGATGAAGCCTGAGCCAGTCTTCGAAGCGATAGAAACCGTTCTTGGATTAAATTCCGATCAAACCCCGCCCGAACCTGCCTCGAACATCCCAATCATTTTGCTCACCCCGCAGGGACGTGTCTTCAACCAAAGCATCGCCCAGGAACTTTCCGCACACCCGCACATCATCCTGCTCTGCGGCCGCTACGAAGGCATTGATGAACGCATCCGTGAACATCTTGTCACAGACGAAATCTCCATTGGAGATTATGTGCTGACAGGCGGCGAGCTCCCCGCATTGATTCTCATTGATGCCATCGCGCGTCTTTTGCCAGATGTGCTTGGCGATCCGACCGGCGCACAGGATGATTCGCACGCGATGGGACTGCTTGAATACCCGCACTACACACGTCCACCCGAATTTCGCGGCTGGAAAACTCCCGATGTTTTACTTTCAGGCGATCACGCCAAAATAGATAAATGGCGGCGCGAACAGGCGTTGTTACGCACATTCAACAAAAGACCAGACATGTTGGAAAAAGCAGAATTAACAAAAAAGGATTTGAAATTCATCGAGGGATTGAAATCTGAAGTAAAAAGTGAGAAGTAAAAAGTAAAGCGACCTTCAACCTTTGACCTTCAACAAATTAAACGCGGAGGAAAACATGGCAACAAAATTCAATTACGGAAAGATATTTCTGCTCGGTTTTGGATTTTTTGGTGTAAGCGTGATCTGGGGCGTATACAACGCATTCGTTCCCATCTTTCTCGCGGATAAATTTCATCTCTCTCCCATCTGGATCGGCTTTTTCATGACGCTGGATAATATCGCCGCGTTATTCATCCAGCCGCCCGTTGGCGCATGGTCTGACAAATTACGCACCCCCATCGGACGGCGCATCCCGTTCATTCTCGTTGGCGCGCCGATCACCGCCCTTGCGTTTGGATTTATTCCGCTCGCATCCGTGCTCCCCATTTTTGTGGCTTGTACCAGCACCCTGCTGCTTAGCGCGGCATTATGGCGCACACCAGTTGTGGCGCTCATGCCCGATATCACCCCTTCTGGAAATCGTTCACAAGCCAATGGCATCATTAACTTTATGGGCGGCATTGGCACGATCGTTGCCCTGCAAACGGGCGGCATGTTGTATAAGATGAGTCCCAGTTTTCCATTCTGGCTTGGTTCCGCACTGGTCGTCATCGCAGCCCTGATCGTTTTCCTCTTCGTCAAAGAGCCAAAGGAATACGCACAAACAACAGAAGAGCAGCCCGGCATTCTGGCGAGTCTGCGTGAGTTGGTTAACAGCAAAGAGAAAAGCGGCATTCGCATTCTAATGGCCATTTTCTTCTGGTTCATCGGCTTTTCCGCGGTGGATACGTTCTTCACGCTTTACGCAAAAAATCATCTTGGCCTGCCTGAAGGTGATGGCGCCACATTGTTATCGGTGCTGCCATTATTCTTTGTCTTGTTCGCAATTCCTTCGGGATATATCGCCGGTAAAATTGGGCGGCGCATCACCATCTCGATTGGTCTGGCAATGATCACCATCATATTGGTGCTGCTGTACATTACACCAGCCAGCGCCTTGCTGATGAAAATTGCGCCATTACCGTTGGTCGGCATTCCGCTTGAGGAAGGCGGTCCGCGCATGTTGACGCTTGCCGGCGTGATGCTCATCTTCGCGGGCATTGCCTGGGCTTTCGTCAACATCAACTCCCTGCCCATGATCGTGGATCTAACCAGCGCGGCGCGCATCGGCACGTTCACCGGGTTGTATTATCTTTTCTCCACCTTCTCAGCCATCGTTGGCCCAAACATAAACGGCTTTGCAATTCAACTTACCGGCAACAACTATAATGTCATCATGTTGATCGCGCCTTTTTTCATGCTCACTTCATTGTGGTTGATGCTCGGCGTGAAACGCGGCGAAGCAACGCATTAATAAGAACCGACAGGTTCTCAATGGGTAGTCGAATGTTTCAAGTCAAAATAATGAAACCTGTCAGGTCTGTAATTATTCTTCTGGCGATTGCAGTGTTGGGCATTACAGCCTGCGCGCAATCGTCAGATTGCTTTAGCGAAAAAGTTTTCTGCGCCGCGCTGGTGACGGACACACTTGGCATCGACGACCACGGTGTCAATCAAGATTCGTGGACGGGGCTGGAAGAATCCAAAGCGGGCGGTCTCGTTGACCGCATCGAATATATTGAATCAGTGGATACCCGCGATTACGAAAAGAATATCGCCTACTTTGCAGACAAGGGATTTGATGTGATCGTCACAAGTGGAGTTGGTCTGCGCGATGAAGCGCTTCGTTCCGCTGACCGCAAGCCTGATTCTGTTTTCATCGGCATGAATCAACCTCAGGAAGAAGTCCGCCCAAATCTCATCCCCGTTATATTCCCCGAAGATCAAATGGGATTTGTGGCGGGAGTATTGGCGGCGCGCATCACCAAAACGCAGATTGTCGGCGCGGTGTGCGAGACATCCGGCATTGATTCGATGTGGAGATATTGCGAAGGATTCCGAGCGGGTGTCAAGTATGCAGATACAGATAAAAATATAAACGCACAAGTCATTTACAACGACAATGGCAGCAGTGAAAAATTATTTATCGATGAAGCCTGGGGATTTGAAACCGGGCAGACGTTAATGCAACGTGGCGCGGATGTGATCTTTGCGGCTGGCGGCGTGACGGGTCAGGGTGCGCTGCGGGCGGCGGCTGAAGCGCAGATCAATGCCATTGGAACTGAGCGTGATCAAGCGGCGGTTTTAGCAGGATCAAGTCCCAGCGTAGTCACTTCTATTTTGGGCAGTACCAGCTTCGAGGTCCAGAATGTGATCCGCATGTTGCAGGAGGGAAATATCAATCAGTTGCAAATGGGTCAAATCAGAATTGTGCCTCTTAGCCAGGAGTTCCCGGAAAGTTTGGCGCAGGAATTGGAAACTTTGATTTTGGCGCTTGGAAGCGGGGAAATTCGGACAAATGTACTCACAACCAAGCCGTAACAACGTGCAGGCTTGCACAATAAAAAATAAGGATTTATACTTGCGAAGTCGTAAGGCTCTGCTGAAATTAAAAGCAAGCCGTAAAACCCTTACTCTTCTAGGAGAAGAAAAAATGAAAAAGTTTTACTTTGTTATGGCCTTGTTGATCGTCGCTTCGATGGTCCTCTCGGCTTGCGGTGCCAGTGCTCCAACCGCTGAAGATTGTACAAAGGAAGAAGTCTTCTGCGTAGGCCTCGTAACCGATGTAGGCAAGATCAACGACAAGTCCTTCAACCAGTCTGCCTGGGAAGGCGTTCAGAAGTCCAATACCGATGGCGTTGCTGATGTGGTTCAATTCATTGAAACCGCCGATGCCAAAGATTACGCCAAGAACATCTCCCAATTCGGCGATGCTGGCTATGATGTAATCGTAACCGTTGGTTTTGGTCTCGGTGAAGCCACCGCCGCCGCCGCCGCGACTTATCCCGCCATTCGTTTCATCGGCGTGGATCAGTTCCAGGCTGCGACCGTCCCCGGTGTTTCAGGCTTGAACTTCCCTGAAGACAACGCTGGCTTCCTCGTTGGCGCGCTCGCCGCTGCCATGTCTCAGAGCAACAAGATCGGCGCCGTCTGCGGTACCGATGTTGTTCCTCCCGTTTGGCGCTTTGGTGAAGGCTACAAAGCCGGCGCAGCTTATGCTGATGGCTTGAATGGCACAACCACCGAAGTATTCGTTGTGTATCACAGCGATGTGGGCTTCGACAAGACCTTCACCGATCCCGAATGGGGCGCTCAGACCGCCAAGTCCATGATGGATCAGGGTGCTGATGCGATCTTCGGTTGTGGTGGTTTGACCGGTAACGGCGCTGTCACTGCCGCCGCCCAGGCTGGTGCTTATGGCATCGGCGTGGATACCGACCAGTACCTGACCCTGCCCGAAGCTGCTCCCCGCATGCTCTCCAGCGCGATGAAACTCATCACCCCCGGAGTTGCTGACCTGGTCGCCGCCACCAAAGATGGTTCCATCGCTGATGGCAACGTTTTCGGCGCCGCTGGTTATGCTCCGTTCCACGATCTTGATGGCGATGTTCCTGCCGAAGTCAAGACCATGATGGAAGAGATCAACGCTGGTTTGCTCGACGGTTCCATCAAGACTGGTGTTTCTCCTGTCAAACCGTAATTTTTCTCGATGATCTAAAAAAGGGAAAGAGGCGCATGTCTCTTTCCCTTTTTCGTTTAATTTCCGTTTCGTCTTAAAGGGGTTTCCAAACGGCTTGTTTGATATAATTGTCCTACAATTCAACAGTTCCACTGGAGCGAAGGATGCAAGAAGAAAAGCAATCAAATTCGCTGACAAGACAAATACTGCAATCCATTTCAAACGCTGGTCTGGTCCCGTTTCTGGCAATTTTAACTGCGGTAGTTCTTGGCGGCATTATCATCGCATTTGTAGGCGGAAACCCCTTCCTTGCCTATCGTGGGTTGATCGAAGGTTCATTTGGTTCAACAAAGGCGTTAAGTGAAACCGCTGTTTGGGCGACCCCATATATCTTTGCAGGGCTGGCCGTTGCGCTGGCTTTCAAAGGCGGCTTGTTCAATATTGGCGCTGAAGGTCAACTGGCTGTGGGCGCTGTTTTTTCGGCTTTGATCGGTTATGCTTTGCCGGAATGGCTCGGAGTCGATTTGCCAACCATCATCCACCTGCCGTTGGCAATTCTTGTTGGTATGTTAATGGGCGGCCTTTGGGCGGGCATTGTCGGTTGGTTAAAAGCATACACAGGCGGGCATGAAGTCATCAATACCATCATGATGAACTATATTGCGTTGAATACAACCTCGTTCCTGTTGAACGGCATCATGAAGGATAGAAGCCCAACCAACGTAATTGCACGCACACCCTTGATCGCTGACAGCGCGCGTATGCCAGCCATCTTCGATGGGCTTCGCGTACATTGGGGATTTATCCTTGCCCTGCTTGTCGCATTCTTTATTTGGTGGTTGTTGAATAAGACCACACTCGGTTTTGAGATCCGCACTGTGGGGCTGAACCCGGATGCCGCACAATATGCGGGAATCAATGTCAAGCGCACGATCATTCTTACGATGATACTTTCAGGCGCACTGGCAGGTTTGGCGGGGGCTATTGAAGTCACCGGCTTGAATTATCGTCATGAGCTTGGCTTCTCCATCGGGTATGGCTACGACGCCATTGCAATTGCCCTGCTTGGAAAATCACATCCGTTGGGGATCGTGCTGGCAGCCTTTCTTTTCGCCGCCATGCGGAATGGCGCAACTCGCATGCAATTCCTGACCCAAATGCCAGTGGACTTAATTTCCATGATACAGGCATTGATCCTGCTCTTCGTTGCGGCGGATGCGATCATTCGATATATCTATCGGATCAAAGCCAAAGGCGAACGCGTTGTACTTACCCGCGGCTGGGGAGGCTAGGAGACAGATATGGATTGGAAACGATTTGGCTTCATTGCATTAATCATCATTGTTCTGTTCAGCGTGGTTGTCATGGTTGGACAGGCAAAGCAGCCGCCCTTGTTGATTGTCACAAGCATGCTGGCAACCACCATTGCGGTGGCAACACCGCTCACCCTCGGTGCGCTTTCGGGCGTATTCTGCGAACGGGCGGGCGTGGTCAACATCGGCATTGAAGGCATGATGCTCACCGCTGCATTCTTTGGATGGCTGGGCGGGATATACATGTTCAATATCTTCCACCTACCGCCCAGTGTCAGCATTGGGCTGGGGGTATTTTTTGCCGTTCTTACCGGTGCATTGATGTCCCTGCTCCACGCCATGCTCTCGATCACATTCAAAGTGGACCAGATCATCGGTGGAACGGTCATCAACATCCTTGCAGTTGGGCTGACAGGATTCTTGAATCGCCAGTTATTCTTTGGAGCAGGCAGTGTCTTCGGCGGCAGCGTACCAAGCTCAGCCGGCGTTTTGCCCACTATTCATATACCGATCACAGAATTATTTTCATCCGTCTGCGGGACATCCGCAACCTGTTTGCAAAACGTGCAGGCCATCAACCGCGTATTTGATCAAAAGCCGATCGCGATGGGTGCGGTCCTGCTTGTCTTCCTCTCCCACTATATTTTATTCAATACCCGCTGGGGCTTAAGAACCCGCGCGGTTGGTGAACATCCCAAAGCCGCCGACACCGTCGGTATCAATGTTATCAAAATGCGTTATGCCAATGTCATCATCGGTGGGATGTTCGCCGGGCTGGCGGGCGCGTACTTCACCATTGAGTCGGTTCCATCCTTTGAGCCTTTGCTGACGAACGGACGCGGCTTCATCTCACTTGCCGCAATGATCTTCGGCAACTGGACGCCCATCGGCGCATGGGCGGCATCGTTGGTCTTTGGCGCTTCACAGGCTTTGTTGATCAACATGCAGATCTTCCGTGACGTTATTCCCCCGCAATGGTCATTCCTGCAGGAATCCTATATCGTGGGTCTTACTCCCTACATCCTCACCATGTTCATCCTGACGGGCATTATCGGCAAGACCACGCCGCCCGCCGCCGATGGCGTTCCATACGAGAAATAGGAGACCGCCATGACTGAATCCCAAATTGTCCTTGAAGCAAAAGGAATCACCAAACAATTTCCCGGTGTACTCGCCAGTGACAATGTCAACTTTGACCTGCGCAAAGGTGAGATCCACGCCCTGCTCGGAGAAAACGGAGCGGGCAAAAGCACGTTGATGAATCTGATCTATGGCCTGCACCGTCCGGACAAAGGCGAGATCATCGTCAATGGAAAAACCATTGACATTCACTCCCCCAACGACTCCATCGCCGCCGGCATCGGCATGGTGCATCAACACTTCATGCTCATCCCCGTTTTCACTGTGGCGGAAAACGTCATGCTTGGCGATGAAGAAACCAAACGCGGCTCACTGGACCGTATTTCTGTTGCCAAAAAAATAAATGAAATCTCAAAACAATACGGCCTGGACGTGGACCCGAACGCACTGGTTGGCCCCCTGCCTGTGGGCATTCAACAACGTGTTGAAATAGTCAAAACCTTATATCGCAACGCCGAGATCGTTATCCTGGATGAGCCTACCGCAGTGCTCACCCCGCAGGAAGCGGAAGACCTTTTCCGCATCATGCGTGACCTGACAACACGCGGCGTATCCATCATTTTCATCACACACAAATTGAAGGAAGTTCTCGCCGTTGCTGACCGCATCACCGTCATGCGCGCGGGACGTGTTATCAACACCGTAAAACCGTCTGAAACCGATTCAGCTCAACTGGCAAATATGATGGTTGGCCGTCAAGTCATCCTCACTGTGGACAAGAAAGATCATGAAGCGGAAAATGAAATCCTCAAAGTGGAAGGACTCACCGTCCGCGACCAGCGTGACCTGGAAACGGTTCACAATGTTTCCTTCTCAGTGCGCGGCGGCGAAGTGTTCGGCATTGCGGGCGTACAAGGTAACGGGCAGACCGAACTTTCAGAAGCCTTGACCGGCCTTCGATCCCCCACCAGTGGAACAGTAACAATTGACGGTAAGGATCTGACCGGCAAACCTCCGCGTGTGATCACAGAATCAGGCCTCGCTCACATCCCCGAAGACCGTCAGCGTCATGGGCTTGTTCTCTCCTACACCGTTGCTGATAACATGGCGCTATGTGATTACTACCATCCGCCATTCAGTTCACGCGGTGTCATTCAACCCAAAGCCCTCGATGAAAATTCACGCAAACTCATCAGCGCATTTGATGTGCGTACGCCATCGCCCTTTGTCAATGCCGGCAAACTCTCTGGCGGCAACCAACAAAAGGTGATCGTGGCCCGTGAGTTAAGCCGCGACAATGTAAAACTCGTCATTGCCAACCAACCCACACGCGGCCTGGATGTCGGCTCCATCGAATACATCCACAGCGAGATCATCAAAATGCGCGACCGCGGCGTGGCAGTCCTGCTCATCTCCGCCGAACTGGATGAGATCATGGCGCTCTCCGACCGCATCGCAGTCATGTATCGCGGCCAGATCGTGGCAGTTGTGGAAACAAAGAAGACCACCCGCGAACAACTTGGATTATGGATGGCTGGCGCGCACGTACAATCTGCGTAATGGCTCATCGCCTCTTTACTTAACCCTAAAACTGATTCACCCAAACAGGAGTTCTCGCAGCTCCTGTTTTGATTCTCCTAAAAAACACCGTGTGATCCTTGCGGTGATTTCTCAGCAGTTGCAGTACTTACAGTGAGAAAAGCGGGGGATATGTTGAAACTTGACCTGCGGTAAAATACTTCCATAAGAAGGAGAAGAAAATCATGAATTCGAAAACACGCCTTTTCAGTCTGTTGGTCATTGTTACCATATTTCTTAGCGCATGTAATCTCCCTTCAAGGGTTAATCAAGCAGAACAACTTAGCCAGACCGCTGTTGCGCAAACAGTGGAAGCTCTGTTAAGCGCCACCCCTGTCGGGGGAGGCTCGGCTACGCCAAGTTTCACACCGGCTTCCTCTTTTCAAACAATTACACCCATTCCCCAACCCGTCTTTACAAACACGCCGATTGCCACAGCCACAGCCAACTGTAATGTTGCTCAGTTTGTCACGGATGTCACCGTCCCGGATGGAACGATTATGACAACCGGCCAGGCTTTCACAAAAAAATGGCGCATTAAAAACATCGGTCAATGCGCGTGGAACGGTTTTACATTGGTATTTGACAGCGGTGAAGCAATGGGCGGTCCCGCTACAAAACCCATCGCCGTTCTTAACCCCGGCCAGGAAGTTGACCTTGAAGTTGCGCTTACAGCACCGGCCGCTGTAGGCAATTATCGCGGATATTGGCGCATTACAACCAACTCTAATGTTCTCGTGCCAATTGTCAACGGCTATCAGGGCAAATCCTTCTACGTGGATATTAAAGTGCAAAACGCAGCGACGGCCACAAACACCCTTCCGCCCGCGATTGCCCAGGTTATTCTCACCGGCTTGACCGGTGAAGATGGATTCGTCAGCTCAGACGGCTCTGTCAATTCAAACCCAAATGCGGGTGATACTGATACGAACGCCACAACAGAAGCCTTCGTCAGCTTTGACACTTCCGTCATTCCCGCCGGCGCAACCATCACCAAAGTGACTGTGGATTTTGGCGGCGGCTATGACACTCTTGGAAATCCCTGGAGCATTGCAGACGGGTGTCTGCGAGCTTATGTGCAAAATTACGGCACGTTGGACGCTGGAGATTTCTTCCCCGGCGACCCAACCAGCGCGGTCATTCGCTGGTGCAGTTCAGCCGAACTTAGCACCGTTTTTGAGGAAGCCGGCATGAAAAGCGTTGTCCAAAGCGTGGTTGGTTCATCCCGCCTGCAGCTTCGCCTGCAATTCCGCACCCCCACAACGAACAGCAATGGCATCGCAGACATGGTCCGCCTCGGAACGGTCAAGTTGATCGTTACTTACCAATAATTCAACAGCAATCCCCGAAAACACACGGAGCGCCCGGGTTTTCCGGGCGCTTCTCTTTAACAGTATAATAATATCCAATCATGAAAGGAAAAAAATGTTCAAAACCATAAAATATATACTCTTCACATCCATTGTAATATCTTCACTATTCCTAACAGCCTGCGGAGCGGACAGCACACAAGAAGCAACCATCCAAACCGCTGTTGCACAAACAGTCGCCGCGCAAAACGCAGAGCAGACCGCAAGCGCACAAACACCCTCCGCGCCAGCCACATCTGTAGTACAAACCCCTGTACAGTTACTGCCAACCCTGACCCCGCTTGCCGCGTCCCCGACCGCGCAATTGGGCACGACAAAATTCGAATGCGCAAAGGCAAGCCTCGAAAGTGAGACCATTGTGGACGGCACGATCTTCAAACCCGGCGCAGGATTTACAAAGACCTGGCAGATCACCAACACAAGCACCTGCGTCTGGGACACAAGCTATAAGATCGTATTTCTCTCCGGCGACATGCTGGGCGGCGGCTATGTTTACAACCTTCCGCGGGTAACAGGCCCCGGACAAACCGTCCCGATCGAGCTGGTATTAACCGCCCCCGCGACAGACGGAGAATACAAATCTGAGTGGATGCTTCAAACACCCGATAATTACATGTTCGGCGTTGGTCCCTACAGCTCATCCTTTTACACAAAAATCGTTGTTTCCTCGGCTGAAAAGCCCGCTTACGGTGTCGCCTCCATTGTCACAAGTTTTACCCGGGACCCGTTAACAGGCTGCCCCGCCAATACTCTCATTACCGTATACGCCACAGTCGGAACGAATGGCCCGGTGGAATTTACATACTATTGGGATCAAAGCGATGGCAACGAATCAAGCCCAAAAAAGTTCTTAATGGAATCCGCCACCACAAAGACCTTCACCCGCGAATGGAAATTTGGACGGACAAACAACCAGGGTCCCAAATGGATCTCGTTTGTGATCACATCCCCAACTTCCATGGAACAGCGGCAGGATTTTGTTTTTGAGTGCCCATAAAGGTATCAAAAAGAAGCCAGCAAATGCTGGCTTCTTTTTCGGGAACCATTCCCATCTTCCGTTCGTCTTTAATCATTGGAATACGAAAACGGAGGAACCATGTCTCAAAAAAAATCAACCATCATTCTTTCAATCGTTATTGTCTTACTTGCTCAATTGGCTTGTAATATCCCGTCGAATTCATCGACTCCCGACCCGTTTGCCACATTAAATGGACTGTACACCGCTTCAGCCCTGACGCTGGAAGCGGTTGGCACACAATCGGGTTTTACCGCCACCCCGGGCCTGCCTCTGCCAACCGTCACGTTGGGGGGATCTGTCACAGCGACGAATACGCCCATTCCGCAGGTGACAGTTCCAGTGTCCAGGTGTGATGCGGCGAGTTTCATCAGCGATGTAACATTTCCGGATGGGAGTCAGGTCACGCGCAATAATTCATTCACCAAAGTATGGCGCTTTCAAAATATCGGCACCTGCGCATGGACTACATCCTATGCGCTTGCCTTTACCAGCGGCGATCTGATGAACGGGCCGGCGGCAGTGGCGTTATCTCGCAATGTTAATCCCGGAGAATATGCTGATATTCCCGTGACCCTGACAGCGCCAAACATAGATGGAAAATATCGCGGCTACTGGAAATTACGCAACGCTTCGGGCGTTTTATTCGGCATTGGCGCACAAGCGGACACGGCATTTTGGGTGGATGTGAAAGTAACCGGCCCCGGCTATATTGCCTATGAATTTGCGCCAAACTATTGCAACGCAAGCTGGTCAAATAGCAGCGCCGCCCTTCCGTGCCCCGGGGCAGAAGGTGATGTTAATGGTTCTGTTCTAAAGCTAAATGAACCAGTTTTGGAAAACGGCGTAAAGGATGATGAACCCGGCCTGCTGACACTGCCTCAAGACAAGAGAAACGGGATCATCAGCGGACAATATCCCCCCTATACAGTTCAGACGGGTGACCGATTCCGCACGATCATTGGCTGCCAGCATAATTCCCAAAAATGCGATGTGATCTTCCGCCTCGATTATAGATTTAACGGGCAAATCAAAACGCTTGGAAGCTGGCACGAAATATACGAGGGCAAGTTTTTCCCCGTTGACCTCGACCTGAGCGGCCTGTCCGGCCAAACTGTGAATTTCATTCTGGTTGTGTCTGCAAACGGCGGAAACAGCAGTGATAATGCCCTCTGGCTTAATCCACAGATCGCCCGCCAGGGAAACCCACCTCCTCCGACAGCTACGCCCACGTCAACATCAACGTCCACGCCCACACCGACCGCTACTGTCACGTCCACTCCAACAATAACTGCAACAGCGACAGTCACAGCTACTCCCACTTTAACCGCCACACCAACCAATACGGTCATTCCCTAGGTGCGTTATAATAAAGTTATTGGGATTTACACAAAACTAAAAAAATCTGCTCATCTTCCATATTCGAGAAAACCAAAAGAGATCAGCGGATGAGATTTTTCTCTTTGTGTAAAACCCTGGTTAATTATTTTCGGAGGTCCTAACATGAAATTCCGCAAGAAAATTTGGTTGGTAAGCTCGGTCATCCTGACCGTTATTTTGAGCTCCTGCACCCTGGGTGCGACCCCTGCACCGACAGAAGATATTGGCGCGATCCAAACCCAGGCTTTCAGTGTCGTACTAACTCAGGTCGCCATGCAGCAAACCCAAACAGCATTGGCAGTTCCCTCTCCCCTGCCCACAAATACGCTTTCTCCTCTCCCATCCCCGACCCTGGGAACCCTGGGATCACTTCCCACATTTGCGCCTGCTGGCGGCGTAGGCACGCCTCTTCCATTCAACACACAACAACCTGGTCTAACCCCGCTGGCATCTCTCATCCCCACATCAGGTATCGTTTCCACAGTTACCACCAAAAATGGCTGTAACGATGGGACTTTTATCGGCGAAACAGCCCCGCTGGATAAAGATGTAATAAAGGCTGAAAAGCAATTCTCGAAAGGCTGGACGATCTTCAACTCTGGGACATGCAGGTGGGATGAAGGCTACTCCTTTACTTTCATGCCCGATCTTTCGAGCCCTGAATTAAAGGGATACAGCATTGTGCTTAAGAAGGACACTCCCGATGAATATACTGAGCCGCAACACAGCCAGACATTCATCGTAAAATTAACTGCGCCAAAAGTCGCCGGAGATTACAAAGCCTATTGGAAATTGAGGGACGACTCGGGTAATTACTTTGGGCCGCTCGTATCCGTCTGGATCGTTGTTCAGTAGTCACAGGCAGGAAACCAGAGAAGGAGATTTACTATGAAAACTAAATTGCCCATCATCGCATTGACATGCATATTGATTCTCGCTGCCTGTGCGCCTGCCACTCCCGTTGATCCCACACCCGATGTGGATGCAATCCGCACATCTGCGGCCTCCACGGTTATTGCAGAGATCACACTCACAGCCGCGGCGTTTACGTCAACTCCACTGCCTCCCACAGAAACACCGCCAGCACCTGAACTGCCGACTGAAACGCCAACACTGGCTTTTGCCACAGATCCGACCCAAATTGCACTCGGCACACCGGGCCAATTATGCGACAACTTCTCTTTTGACCGCCTCACTGTGGATGTCACGATCCTCGATGGTACTCAAATGACACCCAGTCAGGAATTTGTAAAGACCTGGAAGATCAAGAACACAGGCATCTGCGCATGGGGTGATGGCTACGGCCTCATTTACGCCGGCTACGCCGACGATATGGATGGCCAGGCCGTTCCGCTAGGCACTCTGGTTGAAGTCGGGCAGGAAGTGGAAGTTTCCGTCAATTTCAAAGCGCCGGCCAAGGTTGGCGAATACACCAGCGCCTGGCAAATGGCAAACGCCCTGGGAATACCATTTGGCAAAGCCATCTTCGTGAAGATCATCGTCAAATAGCAATTGACCGCCGCACTCAAACAGGCCATTAAAGAAAAAGCGCGCCAGCTGGGATTCACCCTGGCTGGCGTTACTTCTTGTGAGCCGCCCGCGCACTACAGCGTTTTCGAAGAATGGCTCAACGCCGACATGCACGGCACGATGAATTATCTTGCCGAAGAACACAGCCGCACACGCCGCGCGGACCCCAAACAAATCCTTCCCGAATGTAAATCCATTCTCGTTCTGGCAATTCCTTATACCCCTCTCCTTTCGGGAGAGGGGCCAGGGGTGAGGGTTGCCGCCTACGCTCTCGGCGACGACTATCACGATATCATCCCGCCACGGCTGAAAGAGATCGTCCAATTCATCGAAGATCAACTCGGCCATCCCATTCCAAACCGCTATTACACAGACACCGGCCCCATCCTCGAACGCGATCTCGCGCAGCGCGCAGGCCTCGGCTGGATCGGTAAAAATTCAATGCTCATCAATCCCAAAGCGGGCTCCACATTTTTTCTGGCTGAGATCCTGCTTGGCATTGAACTCGAACCGGACCAAACCATCGTCACCGACCACTGCGGCACATGCACACGCTGCATCCAGGCCTGCCCCACACAATGCATCCTGCCCAACCGCACCATCGACGCGCGCCGCTGCATCTCCTATCTCACCATCGAACTCAAAGATGAAATTCCACTTGAGTTAAGATCCCTTATAAAAGATTGGATTTTCGGATGCGATATCTGTCAGCAAGTCTGCCCGTGGAATCGATTCTCCGCCCCGGCAGACCCCGCCTTCGAGACGAAAATCCCGCTTCCGGTCTTAACCTCAGACCTGACTCTGACATCCGTTGAGTTTAATCAGCGCTTCAAGAAGAGCCCGCTCAAACGCGCCAAGCGGCGCGGATATTTACGCAACCTGTCAGTAGCAACTGGAAACGCTGGAAACAAAAACGATATCCCCATCCTCGAACAAGCCATCAAGGATGTAGAACCATTAATAAGTGAACATGCAAAATGGGCAAAAGAAAAATTGGAACGCGGACTTTAATCCGCACAAAATAAACGCAGACTGAGGGTGTAGGACACGGTATTTATTTGTTAAACTTCATAAGTCTGCGCTACGGGAAATTTAAATGAAAAAACTACTTATCGCAACAAACAATAAAGGCAAGGTAAAAGAACTTCAGGAACTCCTGAAAGACACAGGTATCGAACTCATCACACCAGCGGATATCAACTTAAACCTTGATGTGGAAGAAGATGGCAAAACCTATACCGAAAACGCAACCAAGAAAGCCATCGCCTTTGCCCGCGCCAGCGGATTTATTTCCCTCGCGGATGACTCAGGTCTTGAAGTGAATGCATTGGAAGGAGCGCCCGGATTACATTCCGCGCGTTATCACCCCAAAGCGGGCGCAAATGATGCAGACCGCCGCGCTTACATGCTTGAAAATCTCAAAGACAAGCCACGCCCCTGGACAGCACACTTCCACGCCACAATTGCAATTTCAGTATCGGAAGAGGAAATTTATGTAGTGGATGGGAACTGCTACGGCGAGATCATCCCTGAAGAACGCGGCAACAGCGGTTTTGGATATGATCCAATTTTCTTCTTTCCTGAATTAAAGAAAACAATGGCAGAGATGGATATGGAAGAAAAAAACCGCCTCAGCCATCGGGCCATTGGGGTGATGAATGCGCTTCCCATCTTGAAGCAAATCTTCGGGTTATGAGTTATCTGTCAGCGGCGATTCTGCCGGTTGGACAGAAGCAGCTTCCCCGTCAGGAATGATGCGCGCTTTTTTCGTTCGCCTGCGCGGCGGAAGATCATCAATAAATTTCTTTAACAGTTCCGCAACAATGTCAGGCTGTTCGAGCATTACCAGGTGACCGGCGTTATCCACAATATGAAGCTGCGAGTTGGCAATTCTGCCGTGCAATAATTCTGAAAATTTTACGGGGGTCATTTTATCTTCCGCGCCGCATATGATGAGCGTGGGGAGATCAATCTGTTCCAATTGGCCGACCACATCAAACTCATTACACGCCAAAAAATCGCCCTGCAAAACGGGCGGACGTATTTCCAGCATTTGTTTTTTTGAAAGCTCCAACAAACTTTGCGATACACTCCCGCTGAAACAACCCTCATTGATTATATCCACTGCCGACTCGAAAGTGTTTGGATTGCCCGCTGTCTCAAGGATCGCTTGAGACACGCGCAGCTTTGCGCCGCTGCCAAGCAGGCCCAACCCCAACACTTTTTTCGGGTGTTTCAAAGCGACCGTAAGCGCAATGGCGCTCCCCATTGAAACCCCGACTAAGATTGCCGCGCGAATCTTTAATTCCTTCATAAAGGCAACCACATCTTCAGCGTATTCATCAACTGAATGTTTGCCCACACCTTCAGATTGCCCATGCCCAGGCAGATCGAGCGCGCACATTTTTTCATCGGCCAAACGGCGGATCTGCGGAGGCCAGGATAAGTGGTTACCGCCCGCTCCGTGAATCAGAATCACCGGCGGACGTTTTGCGGCGCCGTCTTCAGGCTCGTGAGAAAAATAATATAGTTCTGCGGCGATTGGCATTTTTTTATTTTGAACGCGGATGATGCAGGCGGTCCGCGGCATCTTCCGTGAGTGGAATATAGACTTGTATCTTTGTGCCGTGCCCGGGCGCTGAATCGATCTGCAAAAGACCATTCACAAGCTCGGCGCGTTCGCGCAGGTTGACCATGCCAAGGCTGCTGCTTGCGCGTTTGTCATACTCTTTCGACATTGCATTAACATCAAACCCCACGCCATTATCCTCGATCTCCAACAGCGCGATCCCAATTTCCATTTGTTTCAATCGCACAACAATGGCTTCAGCGGTGGCATGTTTGCGCGCATTATTTACCGCTTCTTCGATAATATAAAAGATCACACCCTGCTTGCCCATTTCCAATTGTTTGGTGACACGCTCATCAATATGCACAATCATTTTTTGTGAAAAAGTTTCCTGCACCTTATCAGCCATGGCCTGCACCGCGGCCGTAAGCCCCTGTGATTCGAGAATGAGCGGACGCAATGTAAAAAGCATGTGACGAATCTCTTTTGTTGTGCGATGCGCCAGTTCTTCCAACTTGACGAGCTCCTCACCCGCCGCTTTCACATCCTTCACCATCATGCGCCGCGTAATATTAAGCCGCATGGCCATGGCCGCGACAGATTGAGTGGGACCATCATGCAGATCGCGCGCCAATTTTTTACGCGCCTCTTCATGGACTTCCACCATGCGTTCCTTCTCTTCCACAAGGTCCTGATACAGGCGCGCATTTTGGATCGCGATCACGGCCTGTCTTCCGATAATATCGAGCAGGTTGCGGCGTTCCGAATTAAAATATTCTGGGTCGGGATGAGCGAACAATAACGCGCCGTATACATTTAAACCACTGCGCAAGGGGAAGCAATATCCGCTGGTGCAGGTGCGCAGCGCAACCACGCGCCCAAGTTCGGGGTCATAACTAATATCCTTGAGGATAAGCGGCTCGCCTTCATCCAGCGCCCGCTTGAGCACGCCCTCCGCCGCATCGAAGGTCACACGCATGTCAGCGCTGGTCAAACGCCGTGCAGAACCGACGCGTAGTTTTCCGCCGTTGAACAACATCACAATCCCCACAAGCGGATCGCTTACCATTTGTTCAGGGTCGGGATTCAATGCGGTGGCGCTCATATCCAACGCGGAGTCCAGCACACGCTTATAACTTAAAGTGGAGGAAAGCGCGGATGTCAATTCGTAAATGGCGCGCATGCGTTCAGTCTGAATTGCGCGCTTCTTTTCTTCGGTATCCAAAAACATCGAGCGATTCTGCCTGATGCGTACGATCATGCGTTTTCCAAGGAAGCCAAAGACCAAGCCCAACAGCAACATCGTAATGGAAACCGAGATCGCAAGCGACAGGTTTCCATGTATAAACATGCCTTCATATAATACAGGAATGGAAAATAAAAGCGCGGCGGTCAGCGCGCCAAAAAATTCATAATAAATCGCGGCGGTTAGGATGGGAAGCAACCCCGTCCAAAATGCGGGCCCCTGTAAACCACCCTGTACTAAAAAAAATGCCCCCGACAACACCAGATCCACAAAAAAGCTGATACGGCGATGATACGTCATGCGCACATTCATGCTTGCCAGCATGGTCATGACAAGATTCCAGGCGATCATGAAACCCAGCGGCCATGATAGGATGATCTCCAATTTTTGTCCCAGCCCCAGCGACACAATCAAGCCGACAAGCATGATCCAGCGCAGGGAGATGGCAAACCAATCTGCCATGTAGGGGGTTTCGAATTTACGCATCATACCGTCCCAATCATAACAAAAAAACAAAGACCCGCAACTTTAGGGGGTTACAGCTGGATTACACCTTGCCCGCGTTCAGGCCAAAAACACGCTTAATGGTCAGTTTTACTCTGCAGAGCTGCAGAAATCCCCACCAGTATGCCTGGGATAAGCCAGATGTTCGGTGTGGTCAGTGAATCTTGAGTGAAATTATAAAATGTGATCGCCACCCACGCAAATACTCCGGCCACTGCGGCAAAGCGCGTCCAGCTTTCTTTAAAGCGCAACAGGCAGAGCATATCACCGAGTATATAAAATTGAAATGCGAAGTAAAGGAAGAAACCGATCAATCCTGTCTCTGCCAGCAGGCGGGCATAAAGATTCTTCGGGTTGGGGTACGAACGGTTTCCAGGATCGAGTTGCCTGGATATCTCAGTCAGTTTGGTCTGCGCCCAATCTGGCAGATTCTGATAAATATAAAAGCCGCTTGCGCCGAGGCCAACCCCTGTTAATGGATGATCTTCAAAAGCGGCAAACGCACCCGCCGCATAAGCACCGCGTGAGCCAGCGTTGATGGTGACTATGTATTCACTTAGGCTGCTCGCCCTGGTTTCCCACAAACGGCGGAAAAAAACTTTTTGACTTAGAAAAAGAAACGCACCTAAAAACACACCAATGACCGTAACGATCAAGCCAGCGCGCAAGGCAATATCATATGCACGCCCACGAAACCCGCTGATAAACCAGTTCCACACCGCGCGGATCACATCACGGCCGAGGAACAAAAACGTTAATCCCGCCGCGGCAATTACAGTGAACAAACCGCCGCGCGAGTAGGTGGCTAAAAGCGTCAGCATGGATAATGCCAGCAGCGCAGGTTCCAGCCATCTCTGGCGGGTGAGGCGGAAATTCGTCAAAATAGCAGCAAACAAAATTGGGATGAATACCGTCGCGAGTTGTCCCGCAAGCCAGGCAGGTTCATATGAAAGCCCGGAGATGCGGTTGGTGCGGACAAGTTCGCGCATCGAAAACGCAAGCTGCCATTGCGTCACCATTTCTTTTTTGAGCAGCCCTGTATAAAACGTGACAGCCTGCAAACCGCTCCACGCCAGATTTAGGCACAACCCCACGAACAGCCAGCGGAGCGTGAAGCGCAGGTCATTTTCATTTCTGTTCATCCAGATTGCGCTGATGAAGAATGCCAGCCCGATGAAGAGTGTCGCCAGCGCGCGGATGGTGCGCCCTGTATAAGTTTGCCCGCGCATTGGGAGCGGATCAATCACAAGCCCAAAGCTGGTCGCTGTGACAATGAAGAGTACCAGCGCCCCAAGCGGAATCAAAACGCCCGCCCAATTAAGTTTCGGTTTTTCGCGCAGCCATTGAACAAAGATCAACGGCAGGAGCAAAGCCAGTGGATACACCGCAAGCGGACGAACCAAAGTTGAATCGCCAAGAAATGGGAACCAGCGAAAACTTGTAACGGGAATCGCAACCATAACCGCCGCCCACAAGATGCGCATGAATTTATTCAAGGAAAGATTCATAAACCTGCTCAACGTCAGGAGACGTTGGACTCCGATTTCGGCTTGATGAATAGAATCACAAAGACCGCCAGCGTGAGAAAGCCAAAGGAACCCGCGAGCAAATATCCACTTAAGGGGACGCGGCGTTCGATTGGCAGATTTTCAGATTGTATGACTTCGAGGCGGACAAACTCGTTGATATTTCCATCATCGATATCCGCCTGCACTTTTACTGAGAAAGTATCCGCCCAGGCAGAGGCAAGCGCCTCCGCAATTTTTGGGTCACTGTCATCCGCAAAAAAATGCCAGCCCGCATCAGCGGGTTGACTAAGCAATAATTTTCCGCCGCGCAGATCTTGTACGGGAATGGCGAATTCGGATGACAACTGACTCATGACATCATCCGACCAGGCGATCTCCACCATTTTGCGCACTTCACGGTCAAGATAAAAGAACTGCTGACGATCCACATCCTTGGGCCAGGCTTGCTCCAAATTGAAATCCACATTGACTGTGGCGCGGGCGCGATATTGAGGTGGAGCAATATAGTAAATTGCCGCGCCGATCACAGCGCCAAACAACGCGCCCAAGACCCAAAAGCGCCACGCTTTGAGCAGGTTGATAAGATCGTCGAGGGAGGGTGAAGAGAAAATATTTTTCATGGGATCATATAGTGGAATGCGGATTTCAATCCGCAACATATGGCGAACTATTGTAGATTAACTATTAAACCTAGCAAAAAACTTTAGCCGCGAATTTCGCAGATTTACACGAATACCAAGAAATCTGCGGGAATTCGTGACATCGTGCCCGCAGGGTAAATCTGTGGCTGAATTTCTGGTTTTGTATTGCTCGGTTAATTTGTAAAAATTCAAAAGTCCGCATTCCTTATTTTTGTTTGATGCGCCGCTTCCAAAGCGGGCCAATGATCTTTCTTAGATAGTATTTTGCCACAATAATGGAAAAGAAACCACCACCGTCACGATAATGGACTCGCAGCATTTCAGGCCAGCAGCGGTCATCTGCCGAAGTGGTTTTGCCCGAGGTGTGAATGCGGAAGTTTGCCCACATCTGCCCCGCCAGATATTTGATCGGCGCACGCGCGGCGATGCGCGTCCACAGGTCGTAATCCATTGCGAAATAAAAAGACGAGTCAAGCGGACCAAGTTCCTGCCAATAGTTGGCGCGGAAGAACATGGTCTGCTGAGGGATATGGACATAACCTTCGCGCAGTCGGCGATGATCTGTTTGCGCGGAGTTGAATTTACCGATCACAGCGCCCTGCTCGTTGATGTAGTTACAGTCGGCATAGACCATGGCCACATCGGGGTTTTCAGTTAGATATTTAACCGCCGCGCTGACCGCACCTGGATTATAGGTATCGTCTGAGTTCAACCACGCGAGGATCTCGCCACTTGCACGGTTGAAGCCTTTGTTGATCGCGTCGGTCTGACCCTTGTCCTGTTCGCTGACCCACCAGGCGAGTCTACCCGCATATTTTTTGATGACATCCACACTGCCATCGGAAGAGCCGCCATCAACAATGATGTACTCGATATGCGGATAATCCTGCTCAAGCACGGATTGGATCGTGGCTTCAAGATAACGCGCTTGATTGAAGGATGGAGTAATGATGGAGACGAGAGGGGAATTAGGCATTAGAGGTCAGTGGGTAGTGGATAGTGGGCAGTGAGTAGTGGAGTTACCATTCATCTTCATTGTAAAACAAATGGGAGACTTCGTCAGTCATTTTGTGAATGCGTTTAATGTCTTCGGCGCTCAGGCGTTTTTTCCAGTTATCGAGATTGGCGCGGCTATCGACCTTGACCGAGTGCCTTGTCTGGCGAGTCAGTTCGGTTGGGTTGTCGGAACTGCTGGTGTTCAAAATGGCATGCTCAACTTTTGGCGTAAAGGTATAGCCCAGCTTTTTATACAAGCCACGAAAGCCGTTGACAGGGTCACGTGAAAGGTCTTCATGGCGCACAACGATCAGATCATTGCGCTGTTGCAGAGTTTTATAAAGCGTGCCATACAGTGCATTCCACAACAGACAGGCGCGGCCAACAACATCATCCGCCGGGGCTGATTCCATTTCAGCGCGATAGGGTTCCAAATGGTCGCGCATCAGAAGCGGCTGAGCCAGCAAGTCTTCGATCTGGAAGGGCCAATTCATGCGCTTGAGACTGCCCGCAAACCCGGCAGGATGTCGAATGGAGATCACCACTTGAAAACCCAGGCGGTCGGCGAACCAGGGCGTGGAGAAGGAGGCAAATGGGTCCTTGAACAATACCTGATTCCCGCGCAAACGGCCAAGAGTGAAATTGAAGAGGTCACGCCCCATGCGCAAGACATCTTTACGGGATTGAATGGTGCGCAACTCTTTATAGAATTGATAACGCAGTTTCACCAAATCCTGAACCGCGGGCAGATACTGCGACTCGTTCTCTTCGATGATATAGGCGTACCAGTGTTTGACATCCATGCCCAGCACGCCCTGACGATGTGAGACGCTCAGCGGTTCGTTGGCGTAGGTCAGGCCGCCGCCAACAGCCAACATGCGCCCGATCCAGGAGGTGGCGCTGCGGTGAATGCCCGTGACAAGGAGAGGTTTGTTTATTTTATTCATGCGGTTCACTCGTGTAAATCATAGATCACGTAGCCTTTGCCTTCAGCAAATATGGGATATTGAGACAACTTCTGTTCAAGAAATGGCTGGAGCGCCAGATCGGTAAAATCGGTTACTACAAAGAAATCCTTTGTGAGAGCCAGTTCTTCAAATTGAGATTCAAAGTCGCGCTGTGCGCCGAGCAGGTCATTTCGATAGATCAGGTCGCCATGAGTGGGCCACGAGTTGATATTCTTCCAGCCCCAATAGGCAAGGCGTTGACCGTAATCTTGAGTCAGGCCTGCGAGGGTATTCTCGCTAACTTTTTCTGCGATCTCAGTCCACATCGCCGTTTCGGGGCGATAATCAACTGAATTCAACTGGGAGCGGGTGTTCCAGAGAGACATGAGAGTGCCAGAAAGCAGAAGGCAGAAGGCGGCAAAACGCATCAGGCGAGATGGGGTAAGTTTGGCGAGGTGGGCGAGGAACCAGTCCGCCAGAGGCGCGAGGGAGAGTGCCACAATGGGGATCAACGGCAGGCTGTAATAGTCGTGGGTGGAAATGTGATAGTTAAAGTAAAGGCCAAAGAGGGCGTACCCAGCCCACAGTCCAAGCAGGAAGCGGCGCTTTTTATCCTCCAAAAAGAAGAGACCGAGCAGGGCCAGCGTCAGGACCGCGCCACCGATGACGAGGTTCAGCATCGAAACCCAGCCGAGGTAATAGGATGGACTGAGAAAAAGCGAGGGGATGAAACGCCCGCCGAATTGCTGTCCGAGATAGCCAGCGACCCAGACGCCGTAGATGACGTAGGCCGCGCCCGGGAGGACGCCCAGCACGCTCATGACGTAGACCTGGGGCTGTTTCAGCGCATCACGCAGTGTGCCACGCCTGAGCAGTGCTCCGACCCCGCCGCCGATGACAAAGAAGGCCGCAGGGAGTTTGATGAAGATGGCGAATCCGCCGAAGAGGCCGGCGAGGATGGCGTCCCTCACCCCGGCCTTCGGCCACCCCTCTCCCTGAGGTGGCCCCACAGGGGTGCTTCGCAAAGGGAAAGATTTGTAGACTGCCCATAAAAAGATGATGATGAGCATGACCATTAATGGGTCGGGTTGAAAGCTGCGGCTGGCGAGGATGGCGTAGGGTGAAAAGAGATAAAAGGCGATGGCGGCCAGAGCGCCGTCTGTGGAAGTTAGGTCGCGGGCAAGTAAAAATAAAAAGAGCGCGCCGATCAGCCAGAAGAGGGATGAGTAGATGCGGGCGATCCAGACTTGTTCGCCAGTAAATTGATAGGTGAATGCGACGATACGCTCTAAGAATTCAGGCTCAACCGAGGCGCGGATCTTCCACTGTTGGATGGCAAAGGAGCGCTGTTCGGCTGGGACTTGTGAGGCGGAGAGGGTTTGGTAATACATGCCGCGCGCTTTGAGCGCCGAAAGCATTTGGCGTGTGGAGTGAAATTCAAGCGGCAGATCGGTGAGATCGTAGAGTCGAATCGCAAAACCGAGGATGAAAATCACAAGCAGGGCTGTGATGCACGCGGCGCGGGAGGAGAAAAATGAGGGATTCTCTTTCATGGGAGGCGGGAAGGATCAGTGATTGGTGATTAGTAATTAGTAATCAGTAATCAGTAATCAGTGATCAGTAATTAGTTGTCGAGGGGGGATTTGACGGCGAGGCCGCCGCGTTGGAGGACGTGGGTGTAGATCATGGTGGTTTTTACATCCTTGTGGCCAAGCAGTTCCTGAATGGTGCGGATGTCGTAGTTGTTCTGCAAGAGATGGGTGGCGAAGGAGTGACGAAAGGTGTGGGGGGTAACGCGCTTCTCCAGTTTTGCGGCGCGGGCGGCATCTCTGATGGCTCTTTGTAAAGCAGTTTCGTGAATATGGTGGCGGCGCATTGTTTTTGTTTCAGGGTCAGGACTTAAGGTTGAGGCGGGGAAAAGGTATTGCCAAATCCATTGTTTGTGGCCGGTGGGAATTTTTTTGTCCAATCCAAATGGCATGTAAACCGAGCCAAAACCTTCGGCAAGGTCTTTTTGGTGAATGATCTTTATTTCTTTAAGATGTTCACGCAATGGAACAATGAGGCTTTCTGGAAGCATGGTAACGCGGTCGTCTCCGCCTTTGCCATCATAGACGAGAATGCGGTGGTTTTCGAAATCAATGTCTTTGACTCTTAGCCGTAAACACTCCATAAGGCGAAGTCCGCTGCCGTACATAATTTGAGCCATGATTTTATAGGGACCTGCGAGGCTGGCAATAACGGCTCGGGCTTCATCTTTTGAAAGTACGATGGGAACGCGTTTGCCTTTTTTGGGTCGGATAAAGTCAAGGGCGGTTTCGTCGAGTGTGATGTTGAGGAGGTTGCGATAAAGAAAGAGGATGGCGCTGATGGCCTGGTTCTGAGTGGAAGCTGAGGCTTTTCGTTCCACTACGAGGTGGGTAATAAATTGATTGATTTCAGGGACTGCCATTTCGCGCGGATGGCGTTTGTTATGAAAAAGGATATATTCGCGCACCCAATGAACGTATGTTTTTTCGGTGCGCGGGGAATATTGTTTAATGCGAATTTGGTCGCGAAATTGTTCCAGGAGTTTTTTCTTTTGCGGAGGTTGTGGTATTTGAGTCATTATCTTCCCTATGTGTGAGGCGACTGTTATAATGAATCTATAGAAAATAAAAGGGATTATACAGCGAAATTGCTGTATAAGATACCAAATCGGGGTTTATACAGCGCTACGCGCTGTATAAAACATAGTTGGGCAGGCACTTGCATTGAAGATTAAGTCAGTTCAGAGGAAAATTGATTTCATTTGACGATTACTATAAAAAAGAAATTGAACATGTTATCAATGTGGAGTTTCCTTGGTATATCGATTTAATTGAAGATTGTTTCAACTTCAAACGATGGGGATTTCATAAGATTTACTCTGGTGCTGTTCCCAATGCTATGCCCATTATCGTTTACGAGTCTAATCAATGCCGCGTTCGTTTCGTCTGGGAAATATCAACTAGTTATGGTGATCCAGAAGGCGTGAGTATATTGTATGGCAGGTTACATGCCCCAATTGATAAAAAAATTATGGATTGGAACGGCGAAAAGCATTATTGTTGGCATGATGATCATCTTGCATTGAAATTTCTGGACGGGCTCGCAACAGATAGTAATTCTAAACGCCCTGATTTCTTGCAAGGTTTTTATCAAGTCAATAAAAATCGTGGATGGCGGAATGCAGAAATAATGGCAAGACGCCATGCAGCATTATGGGAACATTATGAACAAAGGCTATTTGATATTTTTGACTTGAACCATCCCCATTTATGGAAACAATATGTTAATTATGTCGAAGAGTATTACAGCAAAGGGTTAATGTGGCCTGGTAACTCTGAGTTTCCACCTCTCCATAAAATTTGCTAATTCATTCCCCTAAAAAACGAGGGTAAAATAAATCAAGCAATAATTGAGTTATTTTTTATAGCAAGTTTGTCCTGCGTTCATCGTGCCTGCCCAACAAAGCGTGCACCCGACGCTGGGGATTTTGGCGCGATTCCAAGCAGTTTTCTACGCCTCAGCATTTTTCCAGTCGGACGGCGTCCCGCCGCCCGCCCCAGCGCGGGTAACGCAAACCGTTGGCACGCCCCTTGCAAAATTAGTCAGGAGTTCAAAGGGAAATTTTGAATGGATATTTTCTCAATGCTAGACTCAATTCAAGCAATTGCAAGAAATGGTTTACGGTATCCAA
>JABFSL010000086.1 GCA_013140605.1 Anaerolineales bacterium | reverse complement strand
TTGTCCGTCGTTAGGATGCCCCCCTCATCCTAGCGGCGGGCATTTTTTTGAGAAATTATGGAGCCTCCCCATGAACTTTCTTCAAAAGCTTTTCGGCGGTTCCCCTGCCAAACCTGAAAAACGATATTACACCTTCTCAACCAAATGCCTGCGCTGCGGCGAAACCATCATTGGCCGCGTGGATCTGGATAACGATCTTAGTGTTGAATACGAAGAGGGCGGTGATGTGTTTTACAGCCGCAAAGTTTTAATGGGAAGCAGCATTTGTTTTCAACGGGTGGAAGTGGAGCTTAAGTTTTCCTCTGCGCGCGAACTGATCGAAAAACAAATTACAGGCGGAGAGTTCATTTAATATGTCTGTCCCCAGCATTGGAGAATATTGGAATTCTTTTCTCGCCAGCCTGCCGCCCACTTCGTTTTATTTTGGCAAGTTCTATGTTACTGAAAAATTCGGTGATACGCCTGAATTGGCCGATGAGTTTGGACAACTGGTTGTCAAGGGAATAAAAACAAGCACATGTTCCGCGTTGTGGGAATGGGAAGCGGATGGACACGTTCTGCCGCACCCCGGCCTGGTCTCGATCGTGCTCGACAGTCAGGATCAGCCCCTGTGCATCATTGAAATTACGGAAGTATATGTTTGTCGTTTCAAAAACGTGGATGAAGAATTTGCGCAGACCGAAGGCGAGGGTGATCTTTCACTTGAATATTGGCGCAAGGCCAATAAGGAATTCTTCTCACGCAGACTTCCCAAAATTGGAAAAGAATTTAGCGAAGATATGC
This sequence comes from Anaerolineales bacterium, assembly GCA_013140605.1. GTDB lineage: Bacteria > Chloroflexota > Anaerolineae > Anaerolineales > Villigracilaceae > Villigracilis. The sequence goes on along the minus strand of JABFSL010000086.1, from coordinate 39,352 downwards.
CTTTGGTATGCGGGCTGTTTAAAATCATCTATAAATAATGCGACTCCTCCTGAAAATACTTCTTGGCATCCTTGCCCTGCTTTTAATTGTGCAAGCGTGGTTTTCCCTGCAATGGCCCATCGCGCATGATGAGGCCCCGCTTTTTTACGAAGCCTTCCTCATGCGCAGCGAAGGTCGCATCCCCTATCTTGACATTTTCGATTTTCAAATGCCGGGCAGTTTCGCGGCTTATTATGCGCTGGGAACATTGAGCGGCTTCAATGCTATTGGCGTCCGCATTTTGGATCTGTTGATCCTCTTAAGTCTTATTGTCATCACATTTATTTTCATGCGGCGTTTTGGAAAAATGTCCGCATTCGCCGCCGCAATTTTATTTGGTTTGAAATATTTACAAGGCGGCCCATCCATGGCGCTTCAACGCGAATATCTTTTTCTGATCTTCATCGCGCTCGCAGTTTGGATTTCAATGCGGGATATTCTGACTCCCAAACATAGATTCGCCCTGGGGCTTTTGTTTGGTCTATCGGCAATCATCAAACCCCACGCAGCGATCGGACTTATCCCCATCCTGCTCTTTGACATCGCAGACATGATCAAACGCCGCAAGTTGACTCTGCTAAACGCCGCCGCGAGAAGCATTCTCCCCGCCTCGGCAGGATTATTCGTCCCGATCATGGTGGTCATCGCGTGGCTTTCGTTTAACAACGCATTGACTCCATTTCTTAAGATCGCCATGAATTACTGGCCGCTATATTCACAGATCAACGGGCTGATGGAGATCACACCCACAGCGCAGCGAATCCCCTTTTTGCTGAATCAGGTCTGGCGTCTGGGCGGAAGCGGGTTGTGGCTTCTTCCTGCGATGCTCGGCGTTTATCTCAATCAAAATAAAAGGATAGTTCTGCTGGCAAGTCTCGCCTTGTGTTATGCGATCTACCCCGCGCTCTCGGGTCAATTCTTTCAATATCACTACATCCCATTTATTTATTTCATCATCCTTTTGGCATCATTGTCCATCTCGACGCTTGACCTTCGACCTTCAACCATTAATGTTTATCTTTTATTCATTATCTTTTTTGCGGCTGTCCTTTTAGATATCCGTCCATCATCCGCGTTCCTTCGGCAACTCGAAGGAAAACCTGTTATTACTTCAACCTATCGCGCAAATGAGATCGCGAGCTTCCTCGAAGGAAATTTGCATGAGGGTGATACCATTCAGCCGCTGGATTGGACAGGCGGCACACTGCTGGCCATGCTTGAAACCCACACGCGCATCGCCACACCCTACGTGTTTGATTTTTATTTTTATCATCATGTGTCCAGTCCATACATCCAAAGCCTTCGCATGGATTTTCTGGATCGAATGCGAATTGCGCGCCCTCGTTTCATTATCGAAGTCACCGCAATAGACAAGCCCTGGGTCATCGGCGAAGATACCTCGCGGGAGTTTCCAGAGTTCCGCAAATTTTTGAGAGAGAACTATTCCATTAAAATTCAAAAAGATGATTATGCGATTTATGAAAGATATTAAATATTATGCAAACTCGCTGGCTCACACGCATTACCTGGTTATATCTAACTCTCCCATTCATCATCTTTTGCATGGGCTGGCTGCGCTTGACAATCGCGCTTCCACTGGTTGCCGTTATTCTTTGGGCACTATGGCAGCTTCTTAAACAAGCTTCCGCAGATCAATCTTCGATTCGCTTTTCACGTTCTACTTTTTACGTATTACTCGCCGCTGGAATCTGGGTTTTCCTCTCCGGCGTGGGCGGATATGCCTTCCAAAATTGGGATCATCATTGGCGCAACGCAGTTCTACACGATCTCATCTCGTATGACTGGCCTGTTGTATATTCAGCTCCCGATAAAGGCCCGATCAATGTACTTGTCTATTATTTGGGATATTGGCTTCCCGCCGCGCTGGCAGGAAAATTACTTGGATGGAAATTTGCGAATTTCATTCTGTTCCTATGGACATGGCTCGGCGTTGTATTGACCGTCCTGCATCTCAATCTCAAACAAAAAACATCGTTATTCAAAACAATACTTCTGTTCATCTTCTTTAGTGGAATGGATGTGCTCGGAACTCTCTTTTTCGCGCAAGATTACCCAACACTTTGGCCTCCCATTGCCCACCTTGAAATTTGGAGTGGCAGTTTACAGTATTCATCCTTTACCACTCAATTATTCTGGGTATTCAATCAAGCCGTCCCTGCCTGGTTATGTATTGCGCTCATTATGAATGGCCTAAAGCGTGGAGAGTCTGCATTGGCTTGGGCTTTATGTTTCTTCTTCGCACCCCTTGCCTCCATTGGTTTGATTCCTTATGTGCTCGTCGAGTGGATCAGGCAGACTGACATAAAATCTCCGCTCAAAAATCTCCGCTTTGATCTTCTCCTTGCTGGCGGAGTAGTTGTTCTTATTTCCTACCTTTTTTTCTCGTCCAACCCAGCCGCGCAGGAACGTGGATTTCAATCCATTGCGCCCAAGGATTTCCTTGTGTTTTTCCTGCTCGAAGGCGGGATTCTCTGGCTTTTGCTTGCTCCCCGTCTTTGGCGCGATCCGCTCTGGGCTGTAACTGGTCTGCTTCTCTGTTGCATTCCCTTCATCCAATTCGGCAGTGGACGGGATTTCGTTATGCGGGCATCCATTGCTCCATTGTTGTACTTAATGATCATGGTTGGCGAAACGATCTTTCAGAAAACATCGAACCGCATTTTACTATTTACTATTTACTTCTTACTCCTCCTCGGCTCCTTCACCCCGCTATATGAGATCAACCGTTCAGCTTATCGTACATTTGAATATTACTTTTTGCTGGATGATAGTCAACGCGCGCAGCCAACCTTCGAAGTAACCACACATCTTGAACAACCCGGCGCGCCCGAAAGCGAACATCCCAACATGCTGGTCGCGGATGAAATCCAAACTTTTAAATTTATGAACGATAAACTCTCTAAAAACTTTATTGCCAATGTTCGGCAATCGTTGTATTATCGTTATCTGTCACCCCACTAAACTTGGAGAATCGCCATGCCTGAATTTACCTCCCCGCCCAACCCGCAAGCCTTTTATGCCCAGGTCTGGGATATCGTCCGCCAGATCCCTTACTCGCGAGTAGCCTCCTATGGACAGATCGCAAAAATGCTCCCGCCGCCTGATGGCGTGGACGCTGAAACATACCTGGAGTTTGGTGGGCTTTGGGTCAGCGGAGCGCTCGCAGCCAGCCCCAATGATGTGCCCTGGCAGAGAGTTGTCAACTCAAAAGGTGAGATCACCGAACGGGATGGGCTTGAGGCAAAAAGGCATAAACTCCTGCTTGAGGAAGAGGGTGTCCAGTTTGGCGTGCGAGGCCGCATCGACATGAAGAAATTCGGCTGGAGCGGAAAGCTCAAAAAAGATATTCCACAACAACTGGATTGATATTCATAAGGAGATTTCCATGCCTTCCTTCGCTTCTCCTCCCAACCCGCAAGCCTACTACGAACAAGTTTGGAACATTGTGCGCCAGATACCTGCTGGCAAGGTTGCCGCATACGGACAGATCGCAAAAATGATTCCCCCGCCAAACGGTGTGGAAATTGAAACCTACGCCGCCTTCGCCCCTCGTTGGGTGGGAGGCGCAATGGCAGCCTGCCCCGATGATGTTCCCTGGCAGAGAGTCATCAACTCGCAGGGCAAGATCAGTGAACGCGCAGGAGCGGAGAAGCAGCGTCAACTACTGGAAGAAGAAGGGATTATCTTTGACGCCAAAGACCGCATCGACCTGAAAAAATACGGCTGGAGCGGTAAAAGTGATGATACGCCGCAGCAGCCAAGTTTGTTCTAAAACAAAGTGCCAAATCGTAATGGATTTGGCACTTTGTTTTTTAGCACTCGAGAATATACTTTATTGAAATTGAGCGCGTTCCATTTTGCAAATGAGGAAATAATTTCATGTATATTTTTCAAGTCCATCATTATATAAAGCCCGATCAGATCGAAGCCTACAAAGCCGCCACGCTTGAAAATGCGCGGAAAACGATTCAGGAACCGGGCATCATCCGTTTTGATGTGTTTCAGGACGCCACCAATCCCGGTCATTTCAGTTTGTTGGAAATCTATCGCGATCTCGCGGCGCGTGACTTGCACCTGGAGACCGAACATTTCAAAACATGGCGTGATGTTTATTTACGAACACAAGATCACAAAGGCAGCGGGGATGAATTCATTGTTCTCTATCCTGAAGAAAGCTTCTGGAAAAATGAATAGCCGGTTGTTTGGTACTTTTTAAGTCGGGTTAGTTAGCCAGGTCAAATTTGACCTGGCTATGTTTAGTGTTTCAGATCTTTTCCAAAAAAGACAATGATGATCATGACCGCCAGCCACATAATGATCGTATTCAAGATGATCGGTAGTAAGTTTCCACTGGATTGACCCAATACGCCCAGTGATCCGAGAGTTGTGTTGATCGATGCGTGGAACAACACAGGCATTAATATACTCTCTGTGTTGACATATACCCATGCGAATAATACTGACCATGCAATGGTCATCAAAGCGAACCATACAAACGGAATACTGCCGACAGCGGTATAGCCCTCGGGGAAAATGAAAAATGGGACATGCCATAACACCCATGCAAAGCCAATGATCAGGCTCGCATTCAGCGCATTTGTTCGTTCCTTTAACTTGGGCAGAATGTATCCTCGCCAGCCGATATCCTCTGCAAGCGGACCACCAAAGAAGATGTTGACAATAAATACAATGGGGAGCACGATAAACCATGCCTCACGTGGCGTGCCTTCTGGCAGGGAAATTTCAGGGATATTACCTTCGAACAACAGGCTGATTCCAACCGCCGCGTAAGCGATAAATGCAGTTCCAAATAGTACAACAAGATACCATTTGAATCCAACGCGCCATTTCAATACTCTTTCCAGAAATATACGGACTCCAGTCTTTCCTTCTGCAAGACCTGTCAACAATATTGCAGCCATAGTTGGCGACCATAACCCCGGAATAACCATCAACAGAAATAGTTTTGGCGCAATAAAACCAATGGGTAGCCAAAGCGACCAGGCGATTATGAATGTAAGAAGGAAGAACATTGGGATTGGATGTTTCTTTACCCAGTCTGAAAGTGATTTGAACATGGTTATCTCCTATTTTCCGAGGATCAATGCCCAGGTCAATATCCATCCAAGGATGTTGCCTGTGCAGTGGGCGATCATCATCAAATATATATTTTTCTTTTTGTATACAATGTATCCCCACGGCAGGATCCAGATGATCCTTGAAAGAACCTGCCATGGTGTCCAGAAGTGATAGAGCGAGAACAGCGCAATGTTTATTAATGGCGACCAATTTCCCAATCTGGAAAGACGCGGGAGCAAATATCCGCGGAAATATAATTCTTCGATGATCGGTCCGACCAACCCGTTGACAAACAGCCCGGCCCAAAAAGTCGTTAGCAATGCTTCACGCGGAAACGCTTTGAATTGTTCCGCGTCAAAGATGAAGAACCAATCTGGCAGCCAGTTGAAAATCTGTTTTGCAATAACAATATCCAATATGGACAATGCGCCTGAAGCAAGAAATCCCCAAATGATCATTCCCAATGGCCAGGCAACATACTGCCAGTATGGCAGTGCTTCACGATAATTAATAAGTTTTCCAAAAGAGCCATTTTTTTTCGCTTGAATTAACAAATAAACCAATTCGATTGGCATAATGACGACGCCTGCCCCGACCAGCAGCGCGAAAATGGCCGGGTAACCATTCCGCAGGAACAGGGGTCCCAGCAGGGTGTAGACGAGTGTGCCAATTGCCCCTGGCAGTAAATGTAAAATGATGGACTTTGAGATTGAATGTTGGTCGTTCATGGCTTCTCCTTTATACATACTAATTAGTATGTATAATAAATAAAAAAATTATGCTTTAGACCTGAGACCTGCGATCAGCACGTCTGCAAAGGCTTCTGAACTATCTTTGAGGGAAAAAGATTTGGGTGATGCCAGCCACATTTGAAGAACACCATTCTGGAATGCGATAAAAGAACGGGCCATATCCATTGGCGAAATATCATTTCGTAACTCACCGCTTGCGATTCCAATTTGCATGGATTGCGCAATGCCTTCGATCAACGCCTGGCCAGCTTCGATCTGCTTCCTTCGTCCGGTCTGTAGTTCCGGGTGTGTGCCTGTCTTAAAAAGCGCCAGTTCCATGATCTCGCGCGCTTCCTTATCATCTTCAATGTATGCGAGCTGGCGTGTAAACACTCGCTGCAATATCTCGGTAAACGTGCCTCCTTCAGCCACTGCCTGCTGAACGATGGTTGCGCCTTTTGCGGAGACTTCCTTCAGCAGGGTATTATACAGATCGGCTTTGCTCTCGAAATGGTGATAAAGCGCGCCGCGTGTGACCTTTGCTGTTTTGGTGATGGCGTCAATGGAGGTGCCTGCGTAGCCTTTTGTACTGAAAACGGTCAAGGCGGCCTTTAATAAAGTTGAGCGGGTGACCGCTGCTTCTTCTTTTGTGCGTTTCATATATACATACTAATCGGTATGTATAAGATTGTCAAGGGAATTCTTAGCGTGTAAGCTCAACCACGAGCGTATCCATGGCCAGTTCCAGAGTGATTTGGCTGGTTTTGACCATTTCATCGATCCCCAATAATTTGCGATAAATGCTTTCAAGCGATTCAATCGAGAACCGTGCCGCCTGCCCCGTTGTTTTTTCAGCGACAAATGGATGCACGCCCAATGCGCGCGCCACATCATCCTTGTTGCCGCGACCATCCAAAATCTCACGCGCCTGTATCAGCAAACGGAATTGACGCACCACCATGCCCCACAATGCAAATGCATCTTCGTTCTCGAGCAGGCGATGCAAAAGCCTTTGGGCGACTTTTCCATTTCCCTGTGACAATGCGTCTGCGAACTCAAACACGCTTTGCTGGGATGTGACGATACAGACCGCTTCCACATCGGACCCTTGAACTGGTCTGACCCAATTGACATAGGCCAGCAATTTGGCAATTTCCATCCCTGCCTGGCGGGTATCCACGCCGACCATCTCCGCAAGTTTTGCAGCGGCTTGCGGTTCGATCTTTCCGTTTTGATTTTTTACTTCATTCACGATCCAGCCAGACATGTCCCTTTGTTTTGGCAGCATGAAGCCTTGCGTTTTTATGGCTGTGCTGTTCTTTGACCATTTGATCAGCCAGTGTTTTTCAGCTTCCTTTGATTCAACCAATTCATGGATGACCAAACGCGCGCTGTCGGGAACATTGCTGATGTATGTTTCAAATTTTTTGCGTGTGCCGGGGTTGTTATATTTTGCCGATGGGTTGGAAAGGATAACCAGCCGTTTTGGCGCAAGGAACGGCATGGCGTTAATGGCATTGTTCAATTCGTCTTCGCTCATGGAGCGCGCTTCGAGGCGCGCGGTATTCATGCCTGCGGTGGTTGGGTCTGCAAAATCAGACTCAAAATCCTTAAGCTTTCGCGCGATGGCAAATTCATCGTTGCCGTAGAGGAAGATTACGTTTGACATTGAAGGAAGATGGTGGTCGAGTAGCCCTGAGTGATTGTCGAAGGGCGTATCGAGACCTAGCGGGTGATAACCCGATGTACGCCATTGCGGACTGGGATGATATCAATGATCTGCACGGCGCTCATGGCTGCTTCGGTGGTGATGTTTTTTTGAAGCCACGGTCCAAGCGGACGGCTGAGAGTGTAGCCTATCACGCCAAAGGCAATTGCGATGGGCAGGAGCAGAATCCGCCAGAGGGTGGATTTTGTTCCTCGAAGCGGGAGCCAGGCCAAAGTCCCGGCAAGAAGCGTGGTGGTGGCCAGGTTGGTACCGCAGCCTGCATGGATGGCTAATCCGCTTTCACCGCCGCGTAATCTTTCCAGCGCTTCGGTTGCGTTGCTCCAAACATCCTGTGTGGAAAAATTCCCGAGTAAGAAAAATCCAGTTGGGTTGGAATGTCCCGCCATGTTGCCTTTGTAAGTACGGGCAAGCATGTGGAGTGTGGCGTGTTCGAGCGCATGGTTGCGCCGTGTTTCAAGAACGAGTGGGAGATCGAGGATCATGGTTTCATCCGTTATGCTGTGACTGCATATACCTGATTGAGTAGTTCGAGGAATTCGCCCGAGGGCATTGGTTTGAGAATCTGTTTGCGGGTTTCGCGTGTGAGAGTGCGTAACAATAAATATTGTACAGCGTATTTGCGGAAAAGTCTTTGGCCATCTTCTTCGCCATAAAATTTGATGCTCTTTGCAAGATGTGTGCGAACGGTTTCCCGTACCTGCCCAGGTGTTACATGTTCACGGTCAAGCCTTGAAAATATCCACGGGTTCGCGAGCGCGGCACGGCCGATCATTACGGCATCGCAGCCAGTGTAGTTTTTTATTTTTTCAATATCTTCCACGCGTTTTACATCGCCATTACCGATGACGGGAATCTTAACTGCGGCTTTGACTTCGGCGATGGCGTCCCAATTTGCATTGCCGCTGTAGCTTTGTTCCTTGGTGCGGCCGTGAATGGCGATGAGTGAGCCGCCGCATTCTTCAACAATGCGCGCGATGAGTTTGTAGTTTTTATTTCTTTCCCAGCCCAAACGAATTTTGCCAGTAATGGGCACTTTCAGTTTTGCGCTGAGTTTTGTAAATGTGCGCGCGATCTTTAGCGGCGATTTCATCATGCCCACGCCCGCACCGCGATCAGATACGCTCTTGGCGGGGCAACCCATGTTGATGTCAATAATGTTTGGCCCCCACTCCTGCACACGCAATGCGGCTTCCAAAATTTTATTGGGGTCATCGCCGTAAAGTTGGAAGGTGATCGGGCGTTCCACTTCTTCGTAATGCAGTTTTGCGGCGGGTTGTTTTGACCTGCTTAATATTTTTTCCACTTGAACGAATTCGGTATAACTCATGGCAGAGCCGAGTTCACGGCAAAGCGAACGGAACGGCCAGTCGGAGTAGCCGTCCATGGGCGCGAGAATTGCATCTCCATAAATGGGAATGTCGTGGATGTAGAAAGTGGGAGTGGAAGTGTTGTTCATAAAAAAAGGGCGGACATTTCGTCCGCCCCAAGTATAACTTGGTTTATGCAGGCTGTTTCTTCAACAGCTCCAGATAATGCTTGCGGAATTTTGCCACTTTCGGCGCGACCACAGCCTGACAATATGGCTGGTTCTGATTGCGCGCAAAATATTCCTGATGATAATTTTCGGCGATATAGAAATCCTTGATCGCTTCCACCTCCGTAACAATGGGGCTGTTCCAGATTCCCTGGGCATTCAACTCGCTGATGGTTTGTTCGGCGATGGCCTTCTGCTCCGGGGTGTGATGGAAAATTGCCGAGCGATACTGTGTGCCCACATCCGCGCCCTGACGATTCATGGTAGTAGGATCATGGATGGCAAAGAAGACATTCAACAGGTCACGGAATGAGAGAATGGATGGATCAAACGTTACTCGAGTCACTTCCGCGTGACCTGTATCTCCTCCACAGACTTGCCGATATGTGGGGTTGGCAACGTGTCCGTTTGAATAACCTGATTCAACGGATATGACGCCTTTTACTTCATCGAATACAGCTTCGAGACACCAGAAACATCCCCCGGCCAGCGTGGCAGTTTCAAATTGATTGCTCATAATAAAGTCTCCTTTTCTAAATGACTCAGGGTTTCGTAATACTATGATGCGCTGTGAGCGGAAAATATTATTAAGGGAAGATTACAGTTCTCAATCCCGAAGGGATGATATGGATTTTATGAGCTATGACACTCCTTCGGGGTCATCGTAAAATAAAAAGACCGCCTGACGGCGGCCTCTCTTGGGATCTTATCTCATGCCTGAGATCGTGATTAAGCCGTTGCTGATATTGATGTTCATCACTTCCAGCCCGGGTGTTTGCTCGTTTATCTTTTCAGAGAGAAATTGGTTGAGCCACGCCTCTGCCTGTGAAAGCAATATGTTTGGGATCACCTGCTGGCCGATCTGTAATGATTCGATCTCAAAAGTGGGTTGCCCGTTTGAGTCGAGGTTGATCGCTCCACTCACAAGCGCGGAAGTTTCACTATCGCTTCCCTTTACGATTCCCCAGATCTGAATACTTCCATTGCGCAAATAGACCTGGACATCCTGCAAAGGCAGGTCGGGGCTGTTTTTCATTTCCATGGCAAGCCATGAAGTGATTTGCAGTTCGGTTAGTGTCGCTGTGTTCAATGAACCTGGGTCAGGGATGGCGCTTTCAAGCGCCTTTTTGGCTTGCGCTCCAGCCGCTTCTGATGGAACGATCTGTGCGCCGGGGCGTTCCGGTGCGCCTTCCATGCCGTTCTCTGCGTTGCTGACCGCCAGACTGATCAACGCATCCACCAGGGATGAATACTGCGGATATGAGGCGCTGATTTCAGCGCGAGTCTGTGCGGCGATGTCATCTGCCAGAGGTTGGGCCAGCGGAGTGGGGGTGGCGGGGATGATCATTTTTGCAACATCGGATTCGGGGTTGTTCAATGCAACCACATAAGTACTTGTTGCGAAGATCGTCACAAGTACCGCGACAATGGCAAAGCTGCGTAAAACTTTTTTAATTGGGTTGGAAACAGGGAATGATGTGGAATTTGCAAAGCCGCGCAAGGGCAGGGTTTTGTCTGGGGATTTTAAACGTACAAGTCCGAGCTTGGCTTCGTTATTACCGGGGTTGATCTTGAGCACGCGTTCATAACATTCCGCTTTACGCTCTTTCTCTTCCACCATGCGCGCCATCAACATCCACGCGGATTCCTCGTTGGGGTATTTGGTGAGCAGTTCGGCCAGATATTTTTTAGCCAGCTCGCGATTCCCGCGTTGGAAGGTGTAATCGGCTTGCTTAAGGAGTTCTTGTTTATTCATGGTGTAAAAACCCTAAAGGTCATTATGACCTTTAGGGTTTAATGTTTTTTTCCTAAATACTTGGTTCGGGGAGTTTCTCTTCAGCTTTCGCTTTATCGAGAACCAGTTCGCCGTCTTCGTTCACATCCACTTTGACCGCATCTCCGTTCACAAATTCACCGGCCAATACACGATCGGATAATGGGTCTTCCACTTTTTGCTGAATGACGCGGCGTAATGGGCGTGCGCCGAATTCGGAATCGTATCCCAGTTCGGCAAGGACAGCGAGCGCTTCTTCCGTGGCTGTGAGCACGAGGTTGTGATCCTTGAGACGTTCAGAAACCTTGCTCAATTCAAGCGAGACGATCTGCTTAATATCATCCTTGTTCAGCGAGCGGAAGATGACTACAGAATCCATGCGGTTGATGAACTCGGGGCGGAAGGCGCGCTTGAGCGATTCGTTCAGTTTCTTGCGCATATCATCGTAAGATAGGCGTTCTTCGGTGACCTCATCACGTTTCATTGCAAAGCCGAATGAAGTTTGATTCTTGATCATGTCCGCGCCGATGTTGGATGTCATGACAATGATCGCGTTGCGGAAATCCACTTTGCGGCCTTTGGCGTCGCTGAGGTGGCCTTCTTCCATGATCTGCAAAAGCATGTTATGTACTTCGGGATGCGCCTTTTCGATCTCGTCGAATACAACGATGGAATACGGTCTGCGGCGCAGGGCTTCGGTAAGTTGACCTGCGTCTTCGTAGCCGACATATCCGGGAGGAGCGCCCACCAAACGAGCGGCGGTGTGACGTTCCATGAACTCGGACATATCCAATTGAATGGCGGCTTCTTCACTGCCAAACATGAATTTGGCGAGGGTCTTGGTCAACTCGGTCTTGCCAACGCCTGTGGGGCCGAGGAACATAAATGAACCGATCGGGCGTTTGGGATCTTTCAAACCAGCGCGCGCACGGCGGACTGCGCGTGAGATGGCGACGATGGCGTCTTCCTGACCGATAATTCCCTTGCGTAATTCATCTTCCATTTTGAGCAGGCGCTGTGATTCTGCTTCAGCAAGCTGCATGAGCGGAACACCCGTCCACATGGAGACGACTTCGGCAATATCTTCCGCGGTAACTACCGGGCTATTGGCGCGATCCCAGCCTGTGCGCAGACGTTCAATCTGCTGGCCGAGATCTGTCTCGCGCTCTTCCCATTCTTTGATGTCTTCAGAGTTGCCTTCTTCCTGAGCAAGAGTACGATTCTGGCGTGCCGCTCGTAATTGACCAAACAAATCCTTGGCATGTTTCGCGGCGGGACTCTTGTACATGCGTACACGTGACGATGATTCATCGATCAGGTCAATGGCCTTGTCAGGCAGGAATCTTTCAGTGACATAGCGCGAGGATAAATGCGTCGCGGCTTCAAGCGCTTCATCGGAGATCACCAGATGATGATGTTCTTCGTATGCTCCGCGAATGCCTTTGAGGATTTGGATGGTCTCTTCTTCAGAGGGTTCATCCACCTGCACGGGTTGGAAACGGCGTTCGAGTGCCGCGTCGGATTCAATATGTTTGCGATATTCATCCAACGTGGTTGCGCCGATGACTTGCAATTCGCCACGCGATAATGCGGGCTTGAGGATGTTGGCCGCATCGACGGAGGAACCTGCGGCTCCCGCCCCGACTAGCATATGAACCTCGTCAATGAACAGGATCGCCCCTGATGACTTTAACTCATCAATGATCCGTTTGAGTCTTTCCTCGAACTGACCACGGTACATGGTCCCGGCAACGAGCGAGCCCACGTCGAGTTGAAGCACACGCTTATTCATGAGCGGAGCGGGGACATCGCCGTCAACGATGCGTTGGGCGAGTCCTTCAACAATGGCGGTCTTGCCGACACCGGGTTCGCCGATGAGGGCGGGGTTGTTCTTGGTGCGGCGCGCCAAAATTTGAATGACGCGCTCGATTTCCATTTGACGCCCGATGACGGGGTCGAGTTTTTTCTCTTCAGCCTTCGAAGTTAGATCGGAGGCGAGTTGGTCGACGAGAGGGGTTTTGGGAGCATTTGCCGCAGCGCCACCTTTGCCCGGTTGCGTGCCGGCAGGCGTCGGTGAGGATGATGCGGTCTCGTTCAGCACGCGGCGGGTCTGGCGGCGGATCTGGTCGCCTGTGACGCCGAGTCTGCGCAGGGCTTCCATCCCGGTTGACTCGACACGTACGAGAGCCAGCAGGATGTGTTCAGTACCAATATAGTGATGGCCGAGCCGACGGGCTTCATCCACTGCAAATTCGAGGACTTGTTGTGTTTCGGGGGCGAGTTCGATGCGGTTGGGGTCAAAATCTGTAATGCCGCCTGAGACACGCAGAACCACTTCACGGACGCGTTCAGGGGTCATACCGAGGTCGCGCAGGACACGGCCCGCCACGCCGCCTTCTTCGTCCATTAAGCCAAGAAGAAGGTGTTCGGTTCCAATGTTGTTTTGGCGAGCGCGCTCTGCCTCTTGATGGGCGAGACTGAGTACACGCCTTGCTCGCTGTGTAAATCTTTCCATGCCAGCCATAATAATCTCCTAATATACTGAGGCATTGTACCAAAAAGGCAGGCGACTCAGCGTTGGAAAAAGGTTAGAGTTTCCGTACAAGTTTTAGTCAAAGCCAATAGCTACTTGTTGTTTCCTTGTGCTTGAATCTTACTGTACGCTGCCTAGCCATAAGTGTAGTTGGATGGATAGGGTGGTATTTCGAAGAAAACGCCCAATTTTTGCGGGTTTTTGATTTACCGTTGAATAATTTCCAATTGCATGGCGGGGAAGGTTTGTTCTTTTTGTGTTTCAAGATTCAAAGCTGTGACGATCAAACGGCCATCGCTTCCAACTTCAAGTGTAAATTGGATGCGCGGCTTGGCGCGCGGGGCGGGCGGAATACCGTCAAACGTAAAATTCCCCACGTTGCGGTTTTGCGAAATGTGGTCAGATTCTCCCTGAACGATATGCACGCTGACCGAACTTTGGTTATCCAACCCGGTAGAAAACACTTCGGTGATGCTGGTCGGCAGGGAGGTCCATTTGGGGATCAGGATGGATGCGACATCGTTGATGGTCTCGATCCGCAGGGATTCAGCCAACACGATCGGCGCGACCTGATTCATGCTCCCGCAATATGGGCATTTGACCATGCCTGAGGTGGAGTCAAGTGCGGCTCCGCAACTGACACACTGGAATTTCATCATGACTCTTTAACGGTTGTCGCCATCGCCCTGAATTTTTCCGCGTGACTGCCTGTCTAATAATTTGGAGATGTTATGTTCCGCGATCTCATCCAGTGACAGGTCAAGTTCCGTTGCGACCTGCGCCAGATACCAGAGTACATCACCTAATTCTGCCTGGAGCGCTTCGCGTGTTTCGGCGCTGATCTCTCCGCTTTTATCGCGGAAGACTTTCTTGATCTTGCCCGCCACTTCGCCCGCCTCGTTGACAAGTCCAAGCGTGGGGTAGATGACGCCGTGCCCAATGGCGGGGTATTTTGCGGTGGCGCGTGATTTGGTTTGGTAATCGGTGAAATTCATTTGGAGTCCTCAGTAAATAAATGGAATGATAAGTTTGGTTCGCTTCCTGTATTCTACCCAACTATTCCCAAATCGTTCTGCAAGTGCAGCTTCCTCGCGACGGGCGCGCCCGCTAAAAGCGATCAGGGCGGAGAGAAACAGAATAAATATGGCCCAAACCGGATAAAGCAAGGTCAACCCTAAAAAGAGAACCCATGCGCCAAAGTACATCGGGTGGCGGATAAAGGCGAAGGGTCCGCTTTGAATGAGCTGATGGTCATCGAGTAATTTAACGTTTGTGCTTGTGCTTAATCCCCAGTATTTACCAAGTGTGCGCCGTGCCCATAACATAAAGATCAGACCAAATAGATACAAAAGCAGACCGATCAAGCCAAGAGTGAATGTGATGTTGGACGGGACATGAAACAATGGGATCCAGCCGAAGTAGAAAAGCGGAATGCAAAGCCCCATACCGATGATGATTATGACAACCTGAGTCCATAGCGGCCATTTCCTTCCCCCACGTTCGGGCAATAAGGTGACAGCTTCTCCTCTGCGGAGGGCTTTGAACCAATCAGCCAGAGTGAGGACAAAACTTACATAGATCAATGTGACGATGACAATGCTTGCGGCAATCCAGTTGAAAATGTTCATCGCTTCTCCTTATGTGAATTTTAGCTATTGGCGCGGAATTTGATCTATGGTTTAGTAGTTGGTGAAGTTTATTGAAGCTCCGTAGGTCTATGACATTATAAATTTTTGATATGTATCTGGCGTGATAATTTCATAGCTTGAGTTTGAATATGCTTCGGCCCATTGTTGGGGGGCGTTTTGTGTCTTTGACGCTGACCATTTCATTTCGTAGCCATGTAACTTTCCGTCGCGATCTTCCACAAGATCGATTTCCTGCTGATTGTATGTCCGCCAGAAATACATGTTTGCATAAATGGCTTGATAAGCCCTGTGCTTTAATCGTTCAATAAAAATAAAGTTTTCCCAAAGCTGGCCGATATCATTTCGTTGTGAAATTCCATTGAACTGGGCTATCAATGAGTTGCGAATGCCATTGTCCAAAAAATAATATTTCGCCTTGTTGGTTACTTCATTCCGCAAGTTTCGGCTGAATCCGCCAAGGCGGACAATCACAAAAGCTTTTTCAAGCAGATCCAAATATCTCTGAACGGTTTTATAGTCCACACCAATTTTTGTGCCGATTTCGGAAAGGGACACTTCAGAACCAACTTGAAAAGCCAGCAGTTTTAGCAGGTCCAGTAGTGTTTTTGAGTTTTTTACGCGGTCAAAGGCAAGGATATCTTTGACCAGATAGGAATTTGATATTTCAGTGATAACTTCCACTTTTTGTTTATACGTGGATGCTTGAATAACTTCCGGGTATGAGCCATAAACCAGGAAATCTTCCAGCTTCTCCTTTAATTCAAATTTATTATAGGAGGATAACAACTCTGACTGTGATAAAGAATAGAGGGTGAGAGTTTGTTTTCTGCCTGTCAGCGGCTCTCCCACCTGCCCGGCCAGCTCAAAGGAGGATGAGCCAGTCAGGATAACGCGAATATCGGGTCTTTGGTCAACAATGATTTTTACGGCCATTCCGATGTTGGGAATGTTTTGCGCCTCGTCAATGGCAAGCAGTTCGTATCCCTCAATATAAGGGAGGATTTGAGAAAAATCCTGTGATCCCAATATTTGTTGTGTACGAATATTATCCCCTGAATCCAGTTTGTATTTGAAGGGTGTGCTTTTTAGGAAATTTTGGAGCAGGGTGGTTTTGCCCACCCGGCGCGGACCATATATAAGCAGGGCTTTTCCAGCTTGAAGATATTCTGAAAGAGGCTCGTAGGATCGTTTGAACATGAGGTCACTATACATCAACTCCTTGTTTTTGTCAAAAAACAAGGAGTTCAACTCCTTGTTTTTTGATTTAACCTGTTTTGAGTTCACTCGCCTCGCTGACAAGTCCCAGGGTGGGGTAGATGACCCCATGCCCGATGGCGGGATATTTTGCGGTGGCGCGGGATTTGGTTTGGTAGTCGGTGAAATTCATAAGTTATCCTTAATTTATTTATTGGAAATTAGTAGTTGAGCTAATTCACTACCATAATCTGTAATAGCAAATTTATCGGGTTTGTATTGCCCAAACTTGCCAACTCCCCAGTCACGAACTAAACCAAATTTTAGTAATTGTTGACAATAGGCTAATGTTCTACCCAAAGGAATTTGTAGATTTGAGCTAATGTCATCAGCAAGCACTCTGTCTACTAATCTCTCGTCATTTTCGATAGGGTTGTTCGCTCGTTCAAAAATAAAACCGAGAATACGAATATGATCTATATCTAGTTCTTCAATTATTTGAATAAAACCTTCTTTGTATGAAGCTTTTGATTCTGGGAGTGTGAAAAATGAAACGAAAATTTTCGCAAAAACTTTAATTTTTTCTTGTTGATAAGTGTGGGCATTCCGACTAAGAGTTGCTATTAGTATTGAAGTGAATTCTGGTGATTCAAGGAATTCTTTATCTATTTTGTTTTCATCTAAACCACCAATTATCTGTTGGATTTCCTCTGCAAATTTTCGGGAATTTTCTTCAAATAACTGAAAGGCGCGAGTGTCTAGTGAAGACGAAATTGCTGAGCCAAGAAACGGAATCAGTGAAAGTCCCCCATCAATTAATCCTTTGATAATTGGGGAGTTTGAAATTTGTTCGTTTGTCTTGTCGATCTTAGCTAAGATTTCTTTTTTTGATTCCACAATAAAATACCTTTGTCTGCATGCTAATAATTAAACGCTCTTGCCAGTTCTTTCCACCAATCATCCTTTTCTTTTGGAACGAATGGAGTATACAAAGTAATCCGATCCGCGATTCCTTCAAAGCGTTTCTTTAGATCCTCGGCCAGTTTTTCCTGCGTGGTGACCAGACAAAACTCATTTAGCATTTCATCGGTGATGAGCATTGGCATTTCGGCCCATTCGCCTTTGGCAGCAAAGCCTGAAAGTTGCTGGGCGGTTTCGCCCCAGCCATGCATTTCCATCACGGCTTGATAGGATGGCGTGGATGCGTAGAATGCGATCTGCATCCGCGCGAAACCTTCCTCTTCGGGCGAGGTCGCAATGAACGGAGTCATTGATACTGTAATATTTTTTCGAGTTCTTCCACTCTTTTGCAGACCGTCTTCAATGGCGGGTAAAAGAACTTCATTCATATAACGCGGACTGTTGAACGGGTGGGCGTGGAATCCCTCGCACATTTCACCGGCCAATTTTGCGAGTCCCGAATTGACACCAGCAATATAGATCGGAATATTTGGATGTTCGATTGCGCCCGGATTAAAGAACGGCGACATCAGAGTCGCCTTGTAATATTCGCCGCGGAAATTTAATTTTGTACCATTCTGCCAGCAATCCCAAAAGGCGCGGATGACTTGAATTTGCTCGCGCAATTTTCCCGTCACTGACTCGGGCCATGCCATGCCAAAGCGCCGCTCGATATGCGCCTTGACCTGCGTACCTAATCCCAAAATGAATCGCCCGCCAGACTGCGCGGACAAGTCCCAGGCGGTATAGGCGAGGTTGGCAGGTGAACGCGCAAACGACACGGCGATGGCTGTGCCAAAGCGCAGAGTCTCTGAATGTTCAGCGACCAGCGCACAGGGCAGAAAAGGATCGTGCTGCGTTTCCTGAGTCCACAACGCGTCGAATCCAATTTCCTGCGCGGCTTTCGCAATCGCAGGGACATCCTTCAATTGAATGGGTGGAAAAGCGGCGTCGAATTTCATAGTGTCCTTTGTGTTTAATCATTTAAGAGATAAGCCATGATCCAATTTGTTGTGGCGTTCAAGCCTTCCATGTGTGCGCGTTCGTAATTGTGCGAGGCGTCAATGCCGGGGCCGATCAGCGACAAAGCCACATCGCCGCCCGCGCGCCAAAAGGCTTCGCCGTCCGAACCGTAAAATGGATACACATCCGTTTTATACGGAATATTATTTTTTTCAGCCAGCGCGCGCAATTTATTATTCAAGTCAAAGTGATACGGCCCACCGCTGTCCTTGATGCAAAGCGTGGCATGGAATTCATCGGACTCCTGACCCTCGCCAACGACTGCCATGTCAACTGAAATTAATTCAGCGACATCAGATGGGATTCCCGCCGCCGCGCCGTGACCGACTTCTTCATAGTTGGAGATGTGGAAATACACGCTTCGTTCTGGACTTCGGCCTGTCTCTGCCATTGACTTGATCGCCGCGACGAGATTTGCGACGCAAGCCTTGTCGTCGAGGAATCGCGAGCGGATGAAGCCATTGGTCACTTCCACACGCGGATCGAACGCCACGCAATCGCCGATATTGATTCCCAGTGCGCGTGTTTCTTTTTCAGAAGTTGTGCGCGCATCAATGCGGACTTCCATGTGAGCATCATTGCGCGGAGTCTCGCCGCCCGCTCCGCTGTAGATATGACCTGAAGCTGTATCAATTAACACCGAGCCGCGAATCCGCTTGCCTTTGGATGTGATGACCCACACGCCTTCTGTTTCGACAGTCGGCCATTGGATTCCGCCAATGCGACTCAATTTCAAGCGTCCATTGGACTTGATCTCCTTGACGACTGCGCCAAGCGTATCCACATGCGCGGTCAATGCAACAGGAGGCAGGTCAGATTTAACTTCCCATTTTGCCACCAACGCGCCTTTGCGCGTCCTTGATAATTCCAATTGTTTGTATTTGGATAATTCCTTTTCCACGAAAGCAATGGCAGGTTCTGCAAACCCGGTAGGTGATGCGATGTTGAGCAGGTCAACGAGAAAGGTGATGAAGTATGCTTCATTAATTGGGGGTAGGGACATGGTTGCTCCTTAAATGTTCGTGTCACCCTGAGAGTAGCGAAGGGTCTCTAGGATAGCCGTAGAGATGCTTCGCCAAAAAACGGCTCAGCATGACATAAAGAATTATATTCCTTCAAACGCCTTTATCTTCTCGCGCCACTCGTGCGGAATATTAACTGTTTTTTCTTCACGGTAATCATACGTCACCATGATCACTTCCCCTTTGGCTAATACTTTACCCGTCTTTGCATCCACGATATTCTGCTCCCAAGTCATGGACTTGGTTCCCAGTTTTGAAATGTGAACTCCAACTTTGATATGTTCGCCAAAATATACCGGCGCATGATAGGTGATGTGGACATCCGCCAGAATTACTCCGATCTCCATAAAGGATTGGTCTTTTATGAACAATCCCAGCTCGATCATGTAGGCAATGCGCGCCTGTTCGAAATAAGTCAGGTGTTTCGCGTTGTTGACATGTCCCTGCGGGTCCAAATCCCCGTAACGGACTTCAGTTGGGTGAAAGAATTTGAATTCGGTCATGGCGGAATTATAGTCAAATAGTTCTTAGTCGAATAGTCGCCAGTTGAAGACCGATCAACTGGCGACACCTAATCCCTGATTCCTAATTACCTATTTACTAATCGCAGAATCGCGCCAGCCCTTCCTTATCGTGGATGATGAATCGTCCATCCGCATCTGTACTGGCGAGACTCTGTTCCTTGAAAAACACCATCGCCTGGTTGACACGTTTGCGCGAAGCACCGACCAGATCGGCAAGGTCGCTTTGCGTCAACACAATACGGACTTGCACACCGCCGCTCACTTCGCGGCCGTAGCGTTCCGAGAATGCCAGTAGTTGGCGCGCCACTCTTCCATTCACATCCAAAGTCGCGAGAGATTGGATGACTTGGTCTGAAAGCCTCACGCGCGCGGATAATATCCTTACCAAATTACGCGCCACAGGCGGGAAGTTATCCAGTATATAGTTGAACGTGTTTTTATCCATCCAAAGCATGAGCGAACTTTCAAGGGTCAACGCGCTCGCAGAACGCCCCACGCTGTCTATCAAACTCATCTCGCCGAGCAGGTCGCCGCCGCCCAAAATGGACAGGATCACGTCGCGCCCACCTTGCTCAATGTGGATCTTCACCGTACCGTGCAAAATGATAAACACCGCCTCGCCCGGTTGCTCGATGGTTATCACATTCATCCCAGCCGCGAAGACTCGCCGATGCGCGTTCTTTGCAACCCAATCCAATTGCGCGGGCGTTAATCCTTCGAACAGTTTTATGTCCGAAAGCAAATTGCGTGTGTCGAATTTTCTTTCATCCATTATCAACATATTTTACATCCATTCATCAAGGTTTCCGTCATTGCGAGGAGGGTGTACTTCCCGACGAAGCAATCTTCTGATTGTTGAGGGGATTGCTTCGGGCAAGATCGCCCTCGCAATGACGGGAGGGCGTCAAATTAATTTCCAAACCTTCATAAGCCGCGCGCGAATCAGCGAATAAATTTTTCGCGGCTGCTTCCTGCGCGGCGACCAATTCGTCAGCGTAGGAAGGTTCATGATGGAACAGGACCAGTTCACCCGTCTCGGCTGAAGCGGCTACTTCACAAGCCATGGCCGTTGTCGAGTGTCCCCATCCCTGTGTGGATGGGAATCCCGCCAACTGTCCGCGATAATGTTCTTCGCTGTATTGCGCATCGTGGATCAATACATCCGCGTCACGCGCAAACGCGACCAGCTTGCGATCCATGCCAACATAACCTTCGGTATCCGTTGCATACACAACCGATTTGCCGCGCCACGCGATGCGATAGATATAGACTCCGCCGGGATGCGCGTGCGATTTGTAAATGCGGATGACCAGCGCATCTGGACTTAACCCTTCGACGCGGTTCAGGGCGGGTCTGCTGCTTGATTCAGTTACCCGAATATTTTCCTCGTCCCAAACAATGACCTGCGACTCGCGCACTGATCGAATTCTTTTCATGGCAGGCATATCCCGCAAGCTGATCGGGAAAGTCTCCGCCGATTGATTGTGTTCCAAAACACGCTTCAAAGTTTCAGGCGTTCCGCCCGGACCAAAAATGTGCAGACGTGTATTGGGTATGTAAGCTGGCACAAAAAACGGAAAGCCCTGCGTGTGATCGTGATGCAAGTGGCTGAAAAGCAGAATCATTTCCGAAGATTTTCTTTTTAATAGCTCGCGCCCCAGCGGAATAATGCCGGTGCCGGCATCCAAAATGATCGTGCGCTCGCCAGCACGGATTTCAACACAAGCAGTATTGCCGCCATACTTGACAGTTTCCGCGCCGGGCGTAGGATAACTTCCGCGCACACCCCAGAATTTGATTGTGAATTCTTCGTTCATCATGCCACCTCCGTTATTCAATTTACACTCTTATTATCTTCGGTTTGGATTCTTTCTCAAGGAAAGTTTTCGCACACAGGCTGGGAAATATGTCACACATAAAAACGGAGTGCGGACTTCAGTCCGCAATTTTCCAACAAGCGGACTGAAGTCCGCGCTCCGGGAACAAACCTTAATATCTCATGGCGGTATAATCTTATCCATGCTTCCCGATTTGCAATTGAAAGATCACTTACGATTGCGTAAACCGCATCCATGCGGATCTTATGAATGGACAGTGGTGCGTCTTGGCGCGGATATTGGGCTGGAATGTAATGGGTGTCAGCATCGCGTTCTGCTTACCCGCCGCGAACTGGCGAAGCGCATGAAGGCGAATCTAACGAAGCATGAAGAAAATAAAGAAGAAACAAAATAATAGGTGACAGTCAATTGCGAATTGACTGTCACCTAAATTAACTTCAGGAGAAATTCAACATGGCAGAAGCTGTAGCAGAATCAAATCCAAAGCTGAACGTGGGGTCACTTCGCATCGGGTTATTCACAGATACATATGCGCCGCAGGTGAATGGCGTTTCCATTTCACTGCAATTGGTCTCGGAGGGATTACAACGCGCGGGTCATCAAGTCACTATTTTTGCGCCACGCATCCCCGGTTACACAGACGATAAAGCGGGCGTGGTGCGGCTTCCTTCCCTAAAATATTTGAACGACCCGCCCATTTATGTCGCTGTGTTGGGCACGCCGCGCAGTACCTGGTCGTTAACGCGAAAACATTTTGATGTGCTTCACGCTCACAGCCCGTTGACCGTGGGACTGCTGGCGTATTTCACAGCTTCAACCAAAAACCTGCCGCTTATTTACACCTATCACACATCCATTACAGACTATACCCATTACTTAAAAGTGATTGGCGGTACAGGCGTGATCCGTCACGCGGCGCGCTGGTTCAGCACCACATCCACTAATCTTGGCGATCAAATCGTTGTCCCGTCCCCGAAATTTCAGCGTCTGCTTTTGGAGCAGAAGGTCACGAAACCGATCCATACTATTCCAAACGGAATTGATCTGAGTCATTTCAAAGCGGCGAAGAATCCCGGTAGTTTCAGAAACAGGCTCGGGTTAAAGCCCGATGCGCCGATTTTGTTATCCGTGGGCAGGGTTGACCCGGAGAAACGTCTCGATTTTCTGATCGATGCATTTGCACGGCTGGCAGATCGAATTCCAAATGCGCATCTTGTCTTTGCTGGAGATGGCAGTGCGCGCAAAAAATTGGAAGCTCATGCGGCAACCACGAATGTAAATGATCGAATTCATTTTCTCGGCATGGTCAATCGTGTTGAACTTCCCGATTTGCTGCACGACGCAACTGTCTTTCTTTCCGCGTCCACAACAGAGGTGCATCCCATTTCGGTGATCGAGGCCATCGCTTCTGGTTTGCCATTGGTGGCAGTACAGGATGAAGCCTTCGAAGGCATGATCGTGGAGAATGAGAACGGTCATTTGACTCCGCTGGATGTGGGTACATTTAGCGATACATTGGTGAAGCTGTTATCTGATCCTAAAAAACTTGAACACTATGGAAAACGTTCGAGCGAGTTGAGCGAAAAGTTTTCCATTGAAGGCCAGGTGCGTACGCTTGAAAATCTTTACTTTGGAGCCATTCTACAAAATTGGCGCGGAAGTTTTGTTTCGCGCATTTCCGCGAGATTGAAATTCTAGTGCATATGGACGATAGACCGTCTATCGTCCACGGTCTATCGTCTGTCCTTCCCATTGATTTATCAAGGGTATAATTCTCCCGCGATGCCCATCCTCGATTCTCACACCATTGAATTTTTTAGCCGAAGCCCTGAGCAAACACGCCGCATTGGAATGCGCCTCGGCGGCGAACTCAAAACTGGTGATGTGATTTGTTTGCAGGGAAATCTCGGCGCGGGAAAAACAACTTTCGTGCAGGGACTTGCGCAAGGCTGGGGTTCAATAGATTCAGTATCAAGCCCAACTTTTATCATCGTCAATGAATATCGCCGCGCAACTGGCGGACAAATATTTCACCTCGACGCGTATCGGCTTGAATCCACGCCGGAAGCGGAAGAGCTTGATCTTGATGCCATGCTTTCAGAAGGTGTGGTTATCATCGAATGGCCTGAGAAATTAAATGGCCTCATCCCCAATTATCGTTTATGGATCAACCTTGAGCACATAAGCGAAGAACAACGTCAGATGAGTTTCAAGGCGCATGGCAAACGCTATGATGATCTATTGGATGGCATTCGCCAGTCCATGTTTGGAGGCGCGTAATGTTACTCGCAGTGGATACCTCAACCGCGCAAGTAGGCCTGGCTTTATATGACGGGACTCAAGTCCTCGGCGAAATGACGTGGACAACGCTACAGCACCACACCACTGAATTAGCCCCGGCTCTTTCTGGACTTTTGAAACGGTCTGGCGTGACTATGGACATGGTCGGCGCTTTGGGTGTGGCAATCGGCCCGGGTTCATTTACAAGTTTACGTGTTGGGTTGTCTCTGGTAAAAGGGATCGCGCTTGCGCGCCATATACCGGTTGTTGGCATTCCAACTTTGGATATTATCGCCGCAGCCCAGCCTGTAGGGAAACACGCTTCGCGGCTTGTGGCGGTGGTGCGTGCCGGGCGGGCGCGAATCGCTTTGGGCTGGTATAAAAACACAAAGAACGAGTGGCAGGCCGAGGGCGGGGTCCGAGGCGCAACTGTCGACGAGCTGGCAGACGAGATCGAGAATCCAACTTATGTGGCTGGCGAATTTACAACCGAGGAACGCGGACGTTTGGCGCGGAAACGTGTCAATATTCTGCTGGCTTCGCCGGTGAAATGTGTGCGCCGTCCATCCATCCTCGCGGAACTGGCCTGGGCGCGCTGGCAGGAAAATCAGGTGGACGATGTTGCGTCGCTTGCGCCTGTTTATTTGCATGTTGCGGGAACGCCAATACAATAGACGATTGTGCCTTTCGCTCAATTGAAAAGATTTTATAAATATGGATGATTATTCACCGCGTAATTCTGGTCTGATAAAAATTCGTAAAATGACGCAGGACGATCTGGAGCAGGTGATTGCCATTGATCAGGCGTCTTTTAGTTTGCCGTGGCCCGCGCGTTCATTTCAACTTGAATTGACCGACAACCCTGTTTCGCGCTGTTGGGTGGCGGAATTGGATGGCCGCGTACTTGCCATCATGGTTGCGTGGCTAATCGTGGACGAGATCCACATCGCGACCATTGCGACGCATCCTGATTTTCGCAAACAGGGTGTTGGGAAGAATTTACTTTTACATACTCTGCGCTGTGCAAAGGAAGAAGGCGCGCTGACTTCGTTTTTGGAAGTGCGCGAGAGCAACCTTGTCGCAATTGAAATGTACCGCCAGTTTGGTTATACAGAAAGTGGTCGCCGCTCAGGTTATTACAAGGATAATGGTGAGGATGCGATCCTGATGACACTCGAAAGTTTACCCGGAGAATAGATGACTGCAGAAGAAACCTTGAATCAACTTGCGCAGGAAATTTCCGCCTGCACACACTGCGTTCTGCATGAAACCCGTAAGATGTCGGTGCCGGGCGATGGCCCTGCAAATGCCGAGATTATGTTCATTGGCGAAGGCCCGGGCTTTCACGAGAACGAACAGGGACATCCGTTTGTGGGGGCATCAGGAAAATTCCTCGATCAATTACTGGCACAGGCTAATGTAACCCGCTCAGAAGTTTTTATTTGTAACATCGTCAAGTGCCGTCCGCCCGGCAATCGTGATCCTTTGCCGGATGAGATAACGGCCTGCGATGCCCACCTTGAGGCGCAGATCAAAATTATTAATCCGAGTATTATTGTGACGCTTGGGCGCATCTCGATGAACAAGTTTATTCCCGGCGCGAAGATCACCGCTGTTCACGGGCAAATGCGAAAAGTTGATGATCGATTCGTGATCCCCATGTTCCACCCTGCGGCGGCATTGCATCAGGCCGCGCTCAAGCCGTCCATTCTGGCTGATTTTGCCCGGCTGCCAGATCAGCTTAATGAGGCGCGTGCGGCTTTGGGAAAACCTGTAATCATTAAGGAAAAGATTGTAGAAGAAAATCAAGATAAACCTAAGCAATTAAGTTTATTTTAAATAAAATGCCAGCCCGATCTGGCGAAAGGAAGAAAATGTCCATCAAAGAAGATCTCATAAAAAAACTGAAAGATAAGAACGCCACAATTGCCATTCTTGGGCTTGGTTATGTGGGCTTGCCGCTCGCTGTTGTTTTTGGCGAAGCGGGTTTTCACGTCACCGGGGTGGATCCCGATTTACGCAAAGTGGATTCGCTGAAGAAAGGTGAATCCTATATTCCCGATGTGAAATCAGAGGCCGTTGCGAAATTGGTAAAGAGCGGTCATTTCACCGCGACAACTGATTTTGCGATTCTGAAAGAGATGGACGCTGTCAGTATTTGCGTGCCAACTCCGCTGCGTCAGACCGGCGACCCGGATATGTCGTTCATTATTTCCGCCACCGAAGAATTGGGGAAATATATGCACAAGGGAATGGTTGTCGTTCTGGAATCAACCACCTATCCCGGTACGACACGCGAGGTGCTGCTCCCCAAACTTGGATTGGAGCATGATCTGAAAGTTGGCGAGGATTGGTTCCTGGCCTTCTCTCCTGAACGTGTTGACCCGGGCCGTGAAGATTACACCACCATCAACACACCCAAAGTGGTGGGCGGAATTACCGAAGCCTGCGGTGAAGTTGCCAGCGCCTGGTATGAAGGCGCGATCAAGACCGTGCATCGCGTTTCAACTGCTGAAGCGGCTGAGATGTCCAAATTGCTTGAGAATACATTTCGCATGATCAATATTGGTCTGGTCAATGAACTCGCGATCATGTGTCAGCGCCTTGGCGTGGATGTGTGGGAAGTGATCGATGCGGCCGCCTCCAAACCGTTTGGGTTTATGAAGTTTACGCCCGGCCCCGGTCTCGGCGGGCACTGTATCCCAATTGATCCGTTATATCTTTCGTGGAAGATGAAATCGTTTAATTACAACGCGCGCTTTATTGAGCTGGCTTCCGAGATCAATACCAATATGCCGCGTTATGTAGTGAGTCGCATCCTTGAAGCGATGAACGATCGCAACATGTTGTTGAAAGGCTCGAAAGTGCTTGTGCTGGGCGCGGCTTACAAACCCGACATTGATGATGTGCGCGAATCCCCGGCCATGGATGTGATCGGTCTGCTGAAAAACAAAGGCGCGCAGGTGGAATATCATGACCCATATATTCCGCATATTCATCACGAGTATGACGGCTGGCAAATGGACAGCGTCAAGGATTTGATGAAGTCTGTGAAGGAAGCGGACGCGGTGGTGATCATCACCAATCACAAGAATTATGATTACAAGGCGATCATTGAATCGGCAAAATTTGTATTTGATTCCCGCAACGCAACGGGCAAACTGGGGAAATATCACGAAAAGGTTGAAAGGCTGTAATAAGTGTCGAAAGTGTCAGAGTGTCGATGGTGTCGCTGACACTTTTGACACATCGACACCTTGATACTTTTTATTTGGAGATGGCATGTCACATTATTTGGTAACAGGCGCGGCAGGATTTATCGGCGCGCGGACTTCACAAATGCTGATCGAGCAGGGTCATACCGTTGTCGGTATTGACAACATGAACGATGCGTACGACCCGCGCATGAAGGATTATCGCTTAAAAAAACTCCAGGCCATGGAGGGTTTTACTTTTCATAAACATGATATTTCCGAAAAGTCGGCCATTGATCTTTTCAAGAACGAAAAGCTTGATGGGGTAATTAATCTCGCGGCGCGTGCGGGTGTGCGCTACAGCGTGGAAAATCCCTGGGTGTTTTTGGAATCAAATGTCACCGGGACGTTGAACATGCTTGAAGTGTGCCGTCAGTTTGGATGCAAGAAGTTTATTCTCGCGTCCACCTCCAGCATCTATGGCGAGAATCCAGAATACCCGACGCCTGAAACGGCTTCGAGCAGCGAACCGATGCAGCCGTATGCTGCCAGTAAAAAAGGCGCGGAGGCGCTGGCGCATTCCTATCATCATCTTTATGATATTGATGTGACCATTGTCCGCTACTTCACGGTCTATGGCCCCGCAGGCAGACCTGACCTTGCCATCTTTCGTTTTGTGAAATGGATCATTGAGGGCGAACCCATCCGCATTAACGGCGACGGAAAGCAATCACGCGGATTTACCTACGTGGACGATATTGCCGGCGGAACGATTGCCGCTTTGAAACCGTTGGGATATGAAGTAATCAACCTCGGCGGCCATGAAGTGATTTCCATCAATGGCCTCGTTGACTTGGTCGAGGATTTAACTGGCAAGAAAGCCAATGTGCAATATGGCCCCCCCAATCTTGCGGACATGTTCATGAATCAAGCCAATGTGACCAAGGCCCGCGAAATGCTCGGCTGGGACCCGCAAGTTAATCTGCGTGAAGGCATTGGGAATCTGATCAAGTGGTATTACGCCGAACGCGATTGGGCAAAAGATATTTTGATGCCGTAGCGATGCAGACCTCGGAGTTCTCACATAGTCCCCGTAGGGGAAAGAACTCCGAGGTCTTTTTATAGAGCGTTTATAATTCCACCCATGTCCCTTCTTTCAAAACTCAAAGACGATCCTCTGCTTTCCAAAGTGCTCCGTTCCAGCGGAGCATTACTTAGTACGAACACCATCAGCCTGGGATTAAGTGTGGTGCAGAGCGTCCTTGCCGCACGCTTGCTTGAACCTCTGGAATTTGGCCTGGTTGCCATCATTATGAGTTACGCCTCCACAGTGAACGGATTATTATCCTTTCGCATGAGTGAGTTGGTGGTGCGCTATGGCGGCGAATATCTTGAAAGGGGAGAAAAGGAAAAAACGGCGGCATTGGTCAAGGCCGCCGCATTGAGCGAAGCGGCAGTTTCCCTGCTGGCATTTTTAGTCGTGACGATTACTGCGGCGCTTGCTTCCCAACATCTTGCCAAAATTCCCAACACGGCAATTCTCTTTATCATTTACAGCCTCGGCTTGCTGGCAAATTTCAACACTGAAACATCCACGGGCGTTTTGCAGATGTTGGGGAAAATAAAATATCAGGGCGTCATCAATCTTGTGCAAAGCATTATCACGGCAGGGATGATCACCTTTGCCTACTTCACAAATGGAAGTTTGCAGTTTATTTTATATGCCTATCTCACAGGGAAAATTGTTTTAGGGCTTGGTACCTTCTTCACCGCGCTATTTCAACTTAATAAAAAACTTGGCGACAATTGGTGGAAGGCAAAGATCAACTCGATTCCAAAGATCAAGGAACTCACTCATTTTGCGATCAGCACTAATTTAAGCGCCACTGCCATTCTCGTGTTTCGTGAAAGCGATATCTTGTGGGTGGGATATTTCTTCACCAGTACAGAGGCGGGGTTATACAAAGTTGCGTATGGCATTATCAGTTTGTTTTCTGTCGCCTCGAATCCGTTCATTCTCACCACTTATCCTGAGATCAATAAACTTGTGACGCAAAAAGCCTGGCCGCGCCTAAAGGATTTTCTAAAAAAGATCACAACATTTTCCGCGGTTTACAACCTTGCATTGGCGGCGGGCTTTGTTATTTTTGGAAAATGGCTGTTGTCCATTTATGGCGGGCAATATGTGGCCGCCTACCCTGTTCTTCTTGTGCTTCTTGTGGGTTTTACATTTAACTACATTCTCTATTGGAATCGTCCCCTCCTGCTTTCACTTGGTCTGCCTCAATTTCCAATTTATGTCACACTGATCGTCGGCTTGATTAAACTCGCGCTGGCCTTCCCGCTCTTTCCGCGCTATGGCCTCATCGCCGCAGGCGGATTGCTTTCGTTCTATTACATTGCTTCGGTTGGCGCAATTGTCATTCGCGGCTTGAAAGAGATTCGACAAAATGAAAATCGCAGTCATTACTAACTCACGAATTCCATCGCTTACCGCCAATTCGATTCAGGCCATGAAGGTGGCTCAGGCGTTGATGCAATTGGATCACGACGTGAAGATGTTCGCGCCCGCAGAGTCTGAGCCTGCCTTAAAGGAGACTCTGCTCTCACACTACGGTCTGCGCCTCATCCCTGACCTGGAACTGCTCCCGTCCATCAAGAGACTCAAACGCTTTGACTTTATCTTCCATGCCCAGCGCGCCGCGAAAAAATTCAATGCTGATTTGATCTACACATGGCTGCCGCAATCCGCAGTGATTGGGCTGTGGGCAGGCTATCCTGTTGTGCTCGAAATGCACGCGGATGTATCAGGGAAAATGGGCGCGTGGTGGCTGCGTCAATTTTGGAAAGCAAATGGAAAAAGGTTGATGACGGTCACTACGTCAGCGTTGAGAAATGCCTTGGAACGCTCGGCCAAATTCCAGTTTAGGAATGAATCGCTGCTCATCGCGCCGAACGGTGTCGAGTTGGAAAAATATGCCGGGCTGCCGAATCCGTCTGAAGCAAGACATCAATTAGATCTGCCTGAAGGGCTGACGGTTGGATTCACGGGTCATATTTATCCGGGCAGAGGCGCGGATTTATTATTTGAACTTGCGAAACAAATGCCGCGGGTGAATTTTTTGTGGGTGGGCGGCACGCCTGAGCTGGTGGAGTTTTGGCGCGGCAAATTGATTGAGGCCAAACTGACAAATGTGACGATGACGGGTTTTGTGAAGCATGAACGCATCGCGTTGTATCAGGCTGCATCGGATGTGCTGCTCATGCCATACAGCCGTTCGATTGAAGCCAGCAGCGGACAGGACATTGCCGAGGTCATCAACCCAATGAAGATGTTCGAGTATATGGCTTCAGGCCGTGCCATCGTTTCAGCGGATTTGCCATCGATTCGCGAAGTGTTGAATGAGAGGAATGCAGTATTTTGCCCCGCAGGGGAAGCAGGTAATTGGGAATTGGTAATTAGGGAGTGGCGGTTGGCGATTGAGTCTTTGCTTGCGGATGAAGCGCGCAGACATGAGTTGGGGAGTCAAGCACGAAAAGATGTCGAACGTTTGACTTGGGTGAAGAGGGAAGAGAAGTTGATGGAGAAATTGGATTTTAATAAACCAGTATCATGATTCTAATGTTGAGAATGATTGAAATATTTCCGAGATGTCTTGAAACACTTCTGGTTTAATACTAAATGCTAAGTTCATGTATAGTTCTCTTATTATTTCAGGCTTTTTGTGGAAAAAGTCACTGCAAAAGCGATTAAATATAGGTTTGCCAGGTAAAAGTTTTCCCCAATTATTCGATGACAATGAATCCTTCAGCTTTTTATGCTCTTCAAGAATGAGTTCCTGAATAGTTTTGGTGTTGAATTTTTTAGATGCATCATTGAGTGATTTTTCTAATTGCTTTGCAATATTTTCTGCGAGTTGTTCATAGGGTATTTGATCTATTTCGCTTTTATTTATTTCAGGCTGCGACAATATACCTTCTATACGGATATACTCACGAATATTCCACAAAACACCTCTCATCAGGTTTTGGGATGCGATTTCAAATAAAAGCCCTTCGATTTTTGAGGATTCTGCCTTCTTAGGATCTATATTCAAATTATTTGCAACGGCACTCAGTATTTCTGGGTCAAGCAAATAATTTTCGATATGCCGTCGTGGAAGACATCGAAAATGACTGTTTGTTTCAAGAGACGAAACGATTTTGTCTGAAAGGCCATCACGGTCCCTTATGAAAAACAAGTCTATACCAAATATAGTATTGGTCAGTTCATCAACTACAGATCGTAGCATAGTAATGTTTCCCACAGACCCAATAGGAACTATTTGAAAGTGTGGAAAGCTGTTTTGTACAATATTATTAAAAATAAGTCTGTCAGCGCTATCATTTCTTCCCTCTACAAAAACTAGCTTTTTTCCAGTTGCGAACATTCCAAGGCTTGAACTAATGACACGCGCAACAGTTGAGTGGTTTTCGTCCAGCGTGCTTAGTTTGAGAGCTTGATTTGTTTCTGTAGACTCTGAATTAAGTACAAATACATTTCCAGTTGAATAATAAGTAGATATTAGATCAGCAGAATGAGTAAACAAGATTATTTGATTTGTTCCTCCTCCTAAACCTTTTAACGTTTCAACGAATCGAAAAGTTAAGGATGGATGCAGATGTAGTTCAGGTTCGTCAATAAGAATAATGGAATGCGCTATTTTTTTATAAGCAAGGTCGAAAACCATTGTAACTACTTCTCGCTCGCCTGAACTAAGAGATCCGAAGGAAAGAGGTTGTGAACTTGCTGTGCGATATTCAAAATCCCGAAGGAATCTTGTGTCTATAGGTTCAAGCATTTTATCGGGCAGAAGACTGTTGAAGAGTTTTTGATATGGAAGAAAGGGGTCTGGAATTGCTTCATGTGCATCTGCTCCAGTTTTGTCTGGGTTTTCTTTTGTAAATCTTGCTATTTTTTCATTGCGAATTGCTGATTTTGCAAAAATATTATTAACTAACTTGTTCCAACGATTTGCGATAGTATCTAAATGCCAAGAGTGATCTAAACCTTGCTCATCAGGGTCGGGTGTTGTTGATGTAATACTTTGAAACTGAACAGTCCCAATTTTTCTGTTAGATTCAACTTGCACTAAAGTTCCTAAAAACGAGTTGTTTCCCGTGCGAGTTGATAAGTATTTTCGTAATTCTGGACAATCATTTCCTGCTACTACTTGTAGAGAATTTGCCCGCCAGTCAATCTCTTCTTCTGTTCTAGTTGTTTTTAGTGAAAGTGATACCTGAGGTTCGTTAGGCTTTACAAATGAATAAACTATCGCTTCTTTCAAACGAGTTTTTCCAGATCCATTTGCTCCGGCAATAATTACTAAATTAGATGAGGTTTGAATATCAATGTTTTTGATTGGAGGAAAATCTTTAAGGCTAATTCTGTCGATACGCATCTTCATAGTCCCTTATATTCTCATAACAAATTGGAAAAGATGGTCTCTTCTCCATGTAACCAAACCAATTTGTGGATTATAGTCTCATTCACTGGTTGCCGTAGTTAAATGGTTTGTTATAAGGAATTTTACTCTGCACTCTTCATCACTTTGTGGTAAAAGTGGGGATATGAAGATTTTTTCCCAACGAGATTTCCTCTGGTGTTCTTCATGTATTGTTTTGGGAGAGTATAATTGTTGAATAGTGTAGGAGCAAAACCATGTTTAACCATATTGCTTATAACCCCGAAATCTTAAGCGGCAAACCGCATATTGCAGGCACACGCCTTAGCATTGAGTTTATTCTTGAATTGTTTGCCAGTGGAGCAAACAAGGATGAGGTTCTTAAAGCGTATCCGCAGTTGACCGCTGAAGCGGTGGAAGAATCGTTGAAATATGCCGCGCAATCTGTAAAGAATGAAGTTCTGTTGGATGTAAAGGTTGGGGCGTGAAGGCTCTTGATTTTCCATTACTCGCGGATGAGAATGTTCATCCCGATGTGATTTCTTTTTTGCGCGAGACAGGGTTGGATGTTGAATCCATTGCTGAACAGGGTAGTTTGGGGCTTCCCGATACCAATGTTTTGCAACAAGCCACGCAGACGGGTAGGGTTGTTTTAACCCATGATAGCGATTTTGGCGGTCTTGCACTAATGGGCGCAAAATTTATTGGGATCATTTACATACGCCCGGGTCACATCCGCACGGAATTTACAAAGAAAACTTTACAAGCTGTTCGAGAAAGCGCTCCTGATGTCACGCCGCCATTTATTCTTGTCGCAGAACGAACAGGCGATACGGTAAAAATTAGGGTCAGGCAGTTGTAGAATACTTCAGGTAAAAGGTTTTGACTCTTCATCACTTCGTGGTAAAAGTGGGATATGAAGATTTTTTCCCAACGAGATTTCCTCTGGATTCTGCCTCTTTCCCTCGGGCTTGGGGCAGTTTTATCGTCACTGCAACTGGGTAATTGGCTGATCGGCTGGCTGGGATTCTCTTTCCTCTTTCTTCTTTCCTTCTCACTTCTCACACTTTCCACAAAATGGGCAAATGGTGGTGGTCTCCCCCTACGGGGACTTCGCGATACGCCCCTCGAAAAACGCTCGGGGCTACTCGACCACCAAAAGCCACTAGCATGGATGGTCATCCTCGCTTTCACTTTGCGCTTCGTGGGCGGAGTTGTCACGTATCTTGCGTTACCAGTCTACGGTTATGTGGACGATGAAGATCAAAGCGCGGGCTTTGCCTACACCGATGCGCATCGCCGTGACGCCCAGGCTTGGGACTTGGCGAGTTCAGATTTGCCCATCTATGATGCGTTCAACAAAACTTATGCTTATGATCAATATGGCGGTCTGCTGGCATTCAGCGCATTGGTGTATCGCTATCTATCGCCCGATGTGCATCGTCCGCTGATGCTGGTGCTGCTGTCCGCGTTTATGGCAGCACTGGCTTTGCCATTTTTATGGAAGGCGACGAATCAACAATGGGGAGCGAAGGTCGCATTGGCTTCTGGCTGGATTTATGCGCTTTATCCCGAAAGCCTTTTGCTGGGCGGTTCCGCCATGCGTGAGCCGTATTTTTGGGCGTTCAGCGCATTTGCGTTATGGGGATTTGTGAATTTTGTAAATCGTACTCCCATACAAAGTCAGGAGACTTTGTACTCCAGAGTGTGGCTGGCGCTTGGAATTGGCGGGATGTTGCTTCTTTCGCCAATTGTCGCATTGGCTACAATCATCATATTGGTGGGATGGTTTTATATTTCAAGCGGACATGGTCGCGTTTCGTGGTGGCTGGCTATAGCTGTTGTCGTTGTATTCATTGCCGGCTTATTTTTGCTTTCATCCGCTTTGGATCGTAACGGAGAATTGGGCGGCGGGTCGCCGATCGGCATCATCAATAATTTCATGCGCGAAGCGGTCAAATGGGATGTGTATCAACTGGAACGAGATTCGGGCTGGGTGCAAAAACTTTTCGATGAAATGCCCGAGTGGATGCGTTTGCCCTTCGTCACAGTCTATGGGATTTTTCAGCCTGTATTGCCCGCTGCATTTTTCGAGCCGACGAAATTGATCTGGCGGATTATTGCGATCTTGCGCGCTGTGGGTTGGTACACGATGCTGCCGGCGCTGATCCTGTCTGTTGGAGCGGCGGCAGGCCAGAGCGTAGAGTCGAAGCGCAGGCTTTTCCTCTGGTTAAGTTTTATCGTGTGGATGTGGATCATCATCACGGCTTTGCGCGGCGGCGGCGATTCATGGGACAATCCGCGTTACCGCACGATCTTGTTTTTGTGGCAGGCCATTTTGGCTGGGAATGTTTGGGTCTGGTGGCGGGAATCGAAGAATGCCTGGTTCCAGCGCGTGTTTGCGATGGAACTCGTCTTCCTGATTTTTTTTGGACAATGGTACGCGAATCGATATATTCATTTTGGGCCGCAATTGCCGTTCGCATTAATGGTGATATGTATCGCCGCATTTTGGGCTGTGATCTTTTTTTGGGGATTATGGCGCGACAGAAAACGTAGTGTATAATTCAACGACTGAATTTTGATTAAGGAGTTTCCATGCCTACTGCTCTTATCACTGGCATTACAGGCCAGGACGGTTCGTATCTTGCCGAGTTGTTGTTGAAAAAAGGATACCGTGTGATCGGTGTTGCGCGCCGTTCGAGTACTGTCAGCACCGAGCGCATTAAACATATTCTGGATGACATCACCATCGTTCAAGGCGATTTGCAGGATCAGGGTTCCCTGCTTTCATTGCTGGAAGAATTTAACCCCACCGAAGTTTATAACCTAGCAGCGCAGTCGTTCGTGCCGACCTCGTGGAATCAGCCCGCGTTGACAGGTGACGTGACCGCGCTGGGTGTGACGCGTTTGTTGGAAGCGATTCGCTTCGTGAATCCGAAGATCCGTTTTTATCAGGCTTCCTCCAGCGAAATGTTTGGCAAAGTTTTGGAAGTTCCCCAAAGGGAAAGCACACCGTTCTATCCGCGCAGTCCGTATGGAGTTGCCAAAGTATATGGTCACTGGATCACCGTGAATTATCGCGAATCATTTAATATGTTTGCGACCTCGGGGATTTTGTTCAACCATGAAAGTCCGCGCCGCGGTTTGGAATTTGTCACGCGCAAAATTTCAGACGCCGTGGCGAAGATCAAGCTTGGCAAGGCCAAGGAATTACGCCTTGGGAACCTCGAAGCTCAACGTGACTGGGGTTTCGCGGGCGATTATGTCGAAGCCATGTGGATGATGCTTCAACAGGATCATCCCGATAACTATGTGATCGGCACCGGTGAAACTCACCCGGTGCGTGAATTCTGCGAGATCGCTTTTTCACACCTTGATCTGGATTATAAGGAATTCGTGGTGCAGGATGAAAAATTCTATCGTCCCGCCGAAGTGGAATTGCTGATCTCAGACCCGTCCAAGGCTAGGAATGAGCTAAAGTGGGAGTTGAATGTTTCGTTCAAGGAACTCGTCACCATGATGGTCGATTCAGATTTGGTGCGGCTGAAACAGGGGTAAAATCTTTCATCACTTGAGATTTGATCCCTTATGATGAAAAAGTTCGAAAGTTTAAAAAATAGAGAGTGGCCTTCATGGGCGCCGATCGTGGTGGCAGCTCTGGGGGCGCTTCTCTATTTAATCCAGGCTGTGATTTATGCGTATACGACCGCGCCCGGTCTGGATGAAGGATCCTATCTCTTGAAGGGGATTTTATACCTGCGCCGAGTCTATGAACCGTTCGAGCCTTACGGTCCGCTTACCAATAAAGCGCCATTTGCATTTTTGATACCGGGCTTCGTTCAATATTTATTTGGCGCGGGCTTGCGCACCGGGCGTTTCTTTGCGATCTTTCTCGGCCTGCTTACTTTGCTTGGTGTTTGGATCACCGCATGCCGCTGGGGCGGGAAGTGGTCCGCGGCCGGTGCGGTCTGGGTCTTTGCGCTTAGTTCGATGGTCATCAAGACTTATTCAGTGGCTGTTTCCGAAGTGATCATTGCCTGTCTGCTCGCGTGGATGTGTGTCTGCGTGCTCGGCGATGACCGTCCGCTTTGGCAGATCATTCTTGGCACATTATTGGCCACTCTTGCAGTGCTCACACGTCAGAACATGGCGCCGGTGCTGGCCTTGTTGATCCTGTATATTTTCTGGCAGCAAGGCAAACAAAAAGGGATCTGGGCCTTCGTTGTTGGCGCGGTGTTTTTCCTCGTAGTTCATGTGTATTACTGGCCGAACATCCTGACGATCTGGGCGCCGTGGCTTCCCGAAAACCTCACTCCTTTTCTTGACCCATTTCGAATGCCCAAGGATGCGATTCCTTTTTGGGATCCTTCCATTAGTTCTTGGAATCGGGTGAACGCCTTCTTTCAGGGGATTCGCTACCACTTTGTGATTATCGTCGGAAGTATTTTTGCCTTAACCTTTTGGCCGCGTCGACCTGACTGGAAATCTGCTTCGGGTATGCGAGCGGCTGTTTTCCTCGCCCTGTTGTATTTCATCCTGTTCAGCATGCACGCGTGGGCGGCCTTGGCGAGCCAATACGAAAGCTATAGTTGTGTTTATTGCTTTTCAAATTACCTGTCATTTTTTGACCCATTGGGTATCATTTTGTTGGTCATCGTTTTTTCTGGATCAGAAAAGCGTACATCATCACCCGTGATGAAGGCCTTCGTCATTTTGCTGGTTCTGATTCTCTCCACAGGGATCGGCTTCTCGTTATTCGAATCCATCGGCCGATGGATTTACGAAATCCCCGTTCCGCGCATGCGTGACGGTCAATTTTTGCCCGGTACAGCCAGCCTGGTGGAAATCCTCACCAACAGATTTGGCCTGACATTAACCGTGATCAAGAGAGGCGTTTCTGCTGGGATGGGATTGATCGTTGGGCTTGCAGCTTTACTGGCCGCATTCCTAATCTGGCGCCGCGCAAAACCTGACTTCGCCCATGTTTTGATCAATTCATTTCTTGTGCTGGGGTTTGTGTTCGCGCCCATTGTGAATTTGAGGGGTGGCCGCATTGAATGTGAACAGGATCTGCTCACCGCGAATGAACAGCTTGGCGCGTATCTTGCAAATATCATCCCGTCAAATAGTCTGGTATATTGGGATGGCGGATTATCCTTCACCCCCATGATCTATGTTCCGCAGGTGCGTATCTTCCCACCGCAGATCAATAGCGGCTATACCTTTTGGAACGGTGGTGATGCGGATACTGTCTACCGCCTAAGTCACTGGAATAGCGAACTAAATGAGCAGTGGAAAAACAGCGCCGATATATTTATTATTGAAGCCAAACGCTATTCAACCTGGAAGGATTTCATGAATCCGCAGGAATTTGAAGAGTACCAAAAACCATTAATGGCTCCCTCTTGTTTGGATGGGGCAGGCATAAGGATATTTCACAGATTACCATGAATCTATCACTTGTAATCCCAGTCTATAACGAGCAGGAGAATCTGCCGTTTCTTTTCGAGGCCATCCAAAAAACCATGACCGAGGTCAACCAGTCCTGGGAGGCGATCCTGGTGGACGATGGCAGCCGCGATAAAAGCTTGTCCGTCCTTAGGCAATATGCGGAAATGGATCCCAAACATGTTCGCGTGATCTCATTCCGCCGTAATTTCGGGCAGACAGCCGCCATTGCCGCCGGACTGGATTATGCCCAGGGCGAGATCATAATCTTGCTGGATGCCGACATGCAGAATGATCCCGCCGACATTCCAATGATGCTCGCCAAACTGAATGAAGGCTATGACCTTGTCAGCGGCTGGCGCAAGGTACGCATGGATAATGCGGTCACTCGTAATTTCCCATCCATGCTCGCGAACTGGCTCATCTCGCGTGTCACTGGCGTTCACCTGCATGATTATGGCTGTACGCTCAAAGTGTATCGTCGTGATGTGCTTGAGGGATTCCGCTTGTACGGTGAAATGCACCGCTTCATTCCAGTTTATGCCAGTTCTGTTGGCGCAAATATTACGGAAGTGCCTGTCCGCCATTATCCGCGCAAATTTGGGAAGACCAAGTACGGCCTCGAACGTACCGCGAAAGTGGTGCTCGACCTGTTCACTGTGAAGTTCCTGGTTGCCTTTGCTTCAAAGCCGATCTATCTCTTCGGCGGCACCGGCGGACTTCTTATGGTCATGAGCGCTGTGATTATGATCTACCTGTTCGTCCGCCGCATTTTCTTTTTAGTCGGTGTGACAGGTTCACCGCTTTTCCTCGTCAGCACCATGTTCTTTATTCTTGGCTTTCAATCCATGTTGATGGGCTTGATCGCGGAATTGCTCGTCCGCACCTATCACGAATCTCAGCGCAAACCCACCTATACCATTCGCACCACGGTCAACCTGGAACAGGACCCTCGTGACTAAGTGGTTCAGCCAGAATCGCCAGACCATCGTGCGTGTGTTTGGCAGCATTCTGGCGTTGGTACTCTTAATCATTTTGCTTGAAGAAGAAGGGGATGGCCAGCTTTTCTC
Organism: Anaerolineales bacterium; assembly: GCA_013140605.1. Lineage (GTDB taxonomy): Bacteria > Chloroflexota > Anaerolineae > Anaerolineales > Villigracilaceae > Villigracilis. Next base: position 263 of record JABFSL010000086.1, on the reverse strand, counting down.
CGCGCTGCGGCGTGTTTCCATCGGATATTTTCTGGCGGCGGTTGTCGCATTATCCATCTCTCGTCTGTTTGCAGCTTTGCGCTGGCATATCCTGCTCAATTCAGCGGGCGTGGAGATTCCTTTCCTTCGCTCGATCATGTTAACCTTCACGGGAAATTTTTCATCCAATTTTTTGCCGACAACAATCGGCGGGGATGTGGTGCGGCTGGCCGGGGCGATGCAATCGGTGTATGATCGCGCCATTTGCGTTGCCTCGCTCGTTG
>JABFSL010000011.1 GCA_013140605.1 Anaerolineales bacterium | reverse complement strand
ATTTTGAATTTCCAGTATTTTACAACCAATCCAACTATCATTCAACCAACATATTTCACCCATGAGTACTGTGTAAATTGGAACGTACAGCCATAAGCCACTCAGTGTTTGGTAAAATCAGAATATGTCCATTCGAATCGTTTTCATGGGGTCACCAGATTTCGCACTGCCAACCCTTTCCACATTGGCAAAATCAAATCATGTTGTCGGTGTTGTCACCCAGCCTGACCGGGCTTCTGGCCGCGGGCGGGAATTAAAATCGCCGCCTGTTAAAACTCTCGCGCTTGAGTTGAATATTCCCATCATGCAGCCTGAAAAATTGCGCATGCCCGAACCTATGGAACAACTCCGCGCCTGGGCTCCTGACCTGATCGTTGTCACAGCTTTTGGTCAGATACTCAAAAAGGATGTGCTTGACCTGCCGCGTTATGGATGTATCAACTTGCATGCTTCATTGCTTCCACGCTGGCGCGGCGCGGCGCCCATCAATGCCGCAATTTTGGCGGGGGATGAAGAGACAGGTGTGACCATTATGAAAATGGATGTGGGACTCGATACAGGCCCTATGTTTGCGAAGAAATCCATCCGCCTCAATCCTGACGATACAACTGGTTCTGCTTTAGGAGCATTATCCACACTGGGAGCGGATCTTCTTAATCAGACCCTGCCCGATATCATCTCGGGTAAACTGAAAGCTGAGCCTCAACCCGAAGAGGGTGTAACTTATGCGCCCATGTTAAAAAAGGAAGATGGCTTGCTGGATTTCACACATTCCGCGATTGAATTGGAGCGCCGTGTGCGCGCGATGAATCCGTGGCCGGGAGCGTGGTTTGAGTGGAACGGGAATCCGCTCAAGGTGGCGCGCGCATCTGTTGTCAGCGGAGAAAAAAGCCTGGCAAGCGGGAGCAAGTTCACCGTCGAAGGAAGACCCGCGGTAATGTCTGCGGATGGCGCATTGATCCTGGATGAAGTCCAACCGGCGGGCAGGAAGAGCATGTCTGGGAAGTCGTTTCTCGCTGGTGCGCGTGGATGGTAAATAGCATCTTTTCTTGTTAAAAAGGGTTATAGCCCTCAAATCATATCTTGGAGAAAATTATGTTTAATTCGAAAGTGTTTGTTGCTGAGTTTATTGGAACTTTCGCGCTGGTGTTTGTTGGCGCGGGCGCGGGAATTGTGAATGCAGGTTTGGTTGGCGTTGCCCTCGCGCATGGTTTTACGCTGGCGGTGTTTGCCTATGCCTACGGACATATTTCAGGTTCGCACGTAAACCCCGCGGTGACGTTTGGTCTTGCGTTGAACGGCACAGTCAAATGGGGACAGGCGATTTTTTATTGGATCGCACAATTTGCTGGCGCGATCCTCGCGGCCTTTTTACTAAAAACTTTGGTGACCACTGTTGATCCCACTCTTACCATTCAAGCTGGCGCCACCGTCGGTGTGCTTACAGAGCAGGCGCCTTTGTTGGCGATGACCGTTGAAGCGATATTAACTTTCTTCCTCGTCAACACCATTTTGCATACGGCTGTTGCCGGTAAAGGCGGAGCGCTTGCGGGTTGGGCTATCGGTACAACTTTGGCTTTTGCAATCCTCGTTGGCGGACCATTCACAGGCGCTTCCTTGAATCCCGCGCGCACATTCGGCCCCGCGCTCTTTTCCGCGCCGAGCATTTCAAATGTTTATACGTATGTGATCTATTTCTTCGGCCCGTTGGTTGGCTCAACTTTTGCAGTGCTTGTTTTTAACTTTTTGGACAAGCCCGAAGACAGCGTTGATGATTTTCTCGATGACGATGATGAAGACGATATCGATGAAGTTTTGATCGTTGAAGAGGAACCGGCTCCTGTAAAAGCAAAGAAGCCCGCTGCCCGCCGCAAGACTGTAAAAGAATAATTGTTTTTTTGAAACGGGCTGGGATTTGTTTCCCAGCCCGTTTTTGTTTTACAATTACAGCATGGAGATAAGCCATGCAAAAATATGTCGCCGCAATTGACCAGGGAACAACCAGCACTCGTTTTATGATTTTTGATCACAGTGGGAATGTGGTTGCTGTTGACCAGAAGGAACATCGGCAAATTTTTCCGAAGCCCGGTTGGGTGGAGCATGATCCGCTGGAGATTTGGTCACGCGTGCAGGCTGTGATAAATGGGGCGCTACAGAAGAGCGGACTTCAGTCCGCAGAGATCGCGGCGATTGGGGTTACAAATCAACGCGAGACAACGGTAGTGTGGGATAGGAATACAGGCCAGCCGGTCTACAACGCCATCGTCTGGCAGGACACTCGTACAGATGTGATCTGCTCCAAACTTGCCAAACAGGGCGGGCAGGATCGTTTCCGTAAAAAGACTGGTCTGCCATTGGCTACTTATTTTTCAGGCCCAAAGATCAAATGGATTCTGGATAATGTCAAAGGCGCGCGCGCGAGGGCCAAAAAAGGGGAGTTGTTGTTTGGCAATATAGATACCTGGATCATTTGGAATTTGACCGGTGAGCATGTCACAGATGTAACCAATGCTTCGCGCACGCTCTTGATGAATCTCAAAACACTGGATTGGGATGATGAGATTTTGAAGTTGCTTGGAATTCCGCGCGTGATGCTTCCAAAGATCAAATCATCTTCGGAGATTTATGGTTACATAGGGGCGGGGTCTCCCCGCCCGAAGCAGGGCGAGAGAACCTCGCCCCTACAGGGAATTCCCGTTGCTGGTGACTTGGGCGATCAACAGGCCGCGCTTTTCGGGCAGACTTGTTTCAAGGCGGGCGAAGCAAAGAATACTTATGGTACGGGATGTTTCATGTTGATGAACACCGGCCAGAAACCCGTGCAAAGCAAGGCGGGTTTGCTCACCACGCTTGGATATAAAATTGGAGATCAAAAAGCTGTCTATGCTTTGGAGGGTTCCATTGCGATTGCGGGCGCGCTGGTCCAATGGCTGCGGGATAACCTTGAGATCATTGAAAAATCTTCGGATGTTGAAACATTGGCTGGGACCGTGCAGGATAGCGGCGGGATTTATTTCGTCCCTGCGTTCTCTGGCTTATATGCCCCGTATTGGAAATATGACGCGCGCGGCGCAATTTTGGGCATGACCCGTTACATAACCAAGGCACATATTGCGCGGGCCTCGCTGGAAGCGACAGCCTATCAAACCCGCGAAGTGCTGGATGCGATGGAAAAAGATTCAGGTGTGAAATTGACCGCACTCAAAGTGGATGGCGGCATGGTCTTCAACGAATTGTTGATGCAGTTCCAATCTGATATTTTGGATGTGCCTGTTGTGCGCCCCAAGGTTGCGGAAACGACTGCGCTTGGCGCGGCGTATGCGGCGGGACTCGCTGTGGGCTTTTGGAAGGATTACAAGGAATTGCGTGCCAATTGGGGCAGGGATAAGGAATGGAAACCCAAGATGACATCAAAGAAGCGTGAGGGTTTATACTCAGGTTGGAAGAAAGCCGTCACGCGTACGTTTGATTGGGTCGAATAAAATTTGTCGAAAGTTGAAGGTCGAAGGTTGAAAGTAGAACAAAAACTTCCGAAGACTGGGTGAAAAATGAATCGAAACGAAATTTTCTCATTACTAAGATCAAATCCCGATGTTTCCGTATTGATCGTTGGCGCGGGCATTAATGGTATTGGCACATTCCGCGATTTGGGAATCAACGGCGTGGATGTATTGCTGATTGACCGCGGCGATTTTTGCTCGGGCGCAAGTGCGGCTTCATCGCACATGGCGCATGGCGGTATCCGCTATTTGGAAAATGGCGAATTCCGTTTGGTGCGCGAAGCGGTGCGGGAACGCAACCGCATGATCCAGAACGCTCCGCATATTGTGGCACCGCTCCCGACCACGATTCCCATCTTCAAATATTTCTCTGGCATACTTAATGCTCCGCTTAAATTTTTAGGCTGGCTTGATAAACCCTCAGAGCGCGGATCCATCATCATCAAACTTGGTTTGATCATGTACGATGCTTACACGGGAAAAAATGGAACTGTGCCAAAACACAAGGTCTTGTCTCGCGGCAGTTCATTGGAAAAATGGAAACAGCTTAACCCCGAGATCGTCAATACCGCCACTTACTATGACGGCTTGATCTCGAATCCTGAACGGCTTGCGCTTGAACTTGTGTTGGATGCTGAATCTGAAAACCCAAATGCGCGTGCGTTGAATTACGTCAGCATGGTCAGCGGCGAAAAAGATACGATCGTTCTGCGCGATGAGTTGTCTGATGAGAGTTTTGAGATTCACCCGAAGCTGGTGATCAACGCCGCAGGCCCGTGGATCGATTTTGCCAATCACAATCTTGGCTTATCCACGCGCTATGTGGGCGGCACAAAAGGCTCGCACCTTGTTGTGAATAACCCCGAATTGCGCGCTGCCATTGGCGGGAATGAATTCTTCTTCGAAAATAAAGACGGTCGCATTGTGCTCATCTTCCCGCTCCAGGACCGCGTCTTGATCGGCACTTCGGATATCAAAATAGACAATCCCGATGAAGCGCGCTGCACCGATGAGGAAGTGGATTATTTTATCGAGATGATCTCGCGTGTATTTCCATCCATCAAATTGACCCGCGAACAGATCGTCTTCCGATTTACGGGTGTGCGTCCGCTGGCAAATAGCGGCGCTGGAAAGACCACAGGTCAATACAGCCGCGACCATCACATTGAAGTATTGAGCGGCGATTGGACGAATTTACATTTCCCCGTGTATTCCCTTGTCGGAGGCAAGTGGACTTCCTTCCGCGCTTTCAGCGAGCAGGTCACTGATAAAGTCCTCGCGTTTCTTGGGCGGCCCCGCCAGAAATCCACACAGGATATGCCGATTGGCGGCGGGCGCGGTTATCCTCGCAATGAAGAGGATCACAAGAAACAGCTTGAAAGTCTCGCCGCATGGACGGGACTCGACAAGGATCAACTCAAACGTTTGTTTGAACGCTATGGCACGCGCGCCGAAGCCGTTGCAAATTTCATCAAACGCGCCACAGATGAGCCGCTTAAGTCTTTGCCAAACTACACGCGCCGCGAGATTCTGTTCCTTGTGCAATCTGAAAAAGTCCGCCATCTGGATGATATTATTTTGCGCCGCACCATGCTCGCCATGCTCGGCCAATTGTCAAAAGCCGCCATCACAGAGCTTGCCGATATTTTGGGCGAATCCCTCGGCTGGGATGTTGAGCAGAAAAATGCCGAGGCGGCGCGCACGCTCCGTTTGTTGAGTGACAGGCACGGGGTCGAGTTGTGAGGCGCATGGTAAAATCCTTGCGATGTCTCCAAAACGTAAACTCAAAGTCGATCTTGTCATCCCCATTTTCAACGAAGCGGGCGTTGTGGAAAAAACCCACGCGCATCTTCGTGAGGTGGTGGATTCTCTCCCATACGACTTTAAATTTATTTATATAGACGACGGTTCAAACGACGGGACGGCTGATACGCTTCGAAAGATAGCGGATGCCGACCCGCGCATTTCCCTGCTCCAACTCAGCCGCAACTTTGGGCATCAGGCGGCGCTGACAGCGGGCATGGACGCGGCGCGCGGCGAGATCATCATCACGATGGACGGCGATGGTCAGCACCCGCCTGAGTTGATCTCCCAAATGATCGACCTTGTCAAACAGGGATATGATATTGTCCAGACTCAACGTTTGGAAGATGACCGCGGCATGTCGTTCAAGAAATGGTCATCCCGCCTTTTTTATCGTTTGATCAATGTGGTCAGCGGTACTCACATTTTGGAAGGCGCCGCGGATTTTCGTGCGCTATCACGCGCTGCGCTGGACGGCCTGCGCTCGATGCACGAGTATCACCGCTTTCTGCGCGGCATGATCTCGTGGATGGGATATGCAAGCATCATCCTCCCATTTCATGAGCCTGCCCGCCTGGCTGGGAAATCAAAATATTCTTTGGGTAAAATGATCCGCCTTGCCTCTGATGCGATCTTTTCTTTTTCCCTTGCCCCGTTATATATTGGATTAAGTGCCGGTCTCGGATTCTTCATCCTGGCCGCCGCGCAATTGATCTATGTGCTGACTTTATGGCTGACAGGAAACACCGAGCGGATCGTGGCGGGCTGGAGTTCCTTGATGGCGATCATGCTGATCGCAAGCGGCATTATTATGATCCTGCTTGGTTTTATCGGCGTTTACGTTGGATATATTTTTCAGGAAGTTAAACGCCGCCCAATTTATTTGATCAAAGGGGATAAGCAAAATGGAGAATAAAACTCAACCGTTTCATATCACCGTACTGCGTCATGGCGAATCCGTTGGGAATGCGGAATCGCGCTGGCAGGGACAGGCTGATTATCCGCTGACAGATACAGGCCGCGCTCAGGCGCGCAAACTGGCGGAACGTTGGAAAAATGAAAACGCGAAATTTGATCTCGTTATTTCCAGTCCGCTCGAACGCGCCAAAGAGACTGCGGGAATTATTGCTTCGGCGCTCAATGTAAAAGTTGAATTGGAACCGCTCTGGCTTGAAAGGGACAATGGCGAATTCTCAGGGCTTACCGCTCATGAAGTTCGGCAAAATTTTTCCCACTCCGCTTTTAGCACACCTTATGACCCCGTCGGCGGCGATGGTGAGGGCGATTGGGAATTATTCCTGCGCGCAGGGCAGGCACTGCAAAATCTATTGAAACGTGAACCCGCAAGGTATTTGATCGTTTCTCACGGCGGCTTGTTGAATCAATTCATGCATGCAGTGGTCGGCGTTGCTCCGCAGGCCAATAATGCGGGTGCGCGATTTCGTTTCAGTAATACCGCGTTTGCACAATTAATGTACTATCCGCATCAGCACCGCTGGGCAATTGACAGACTCAACGACCATGCCCATTGGAAGGATGCGGAATGATTTTATAGCGCGTGAATTTTTATTTCTTATTTCTCTACCGTACAAATGTCGTTGCGAGGGCGTTAGCCCGAAGCAATCTCCCGTTTTATGGGATATTTCTTGCTAAAAGGGGATTGCCGCGCCGCCAAAAGGCAAATGCTGCGGCTCGCAACGACATAAATTTATGAGATGTACGGTAGAGAATTTCTTATTTTTAAGAGGACAAATTGCAATCATCAAATACTGCTCAAAATATTATTAATTTAAAACCTTCCGAGCGTTTGAATGTGCTCGTCTTTGGTGCGGGTGCAATTGGAACCTACTTTGGCGGTTCGCTGGCTCTTGCGGGACATAATGTTGTCTTTGTGGAGCAGCCAAAAGTTGTGGACGAATTGCGCGAACGCGGCCTGCGCCTGGAATTGACCATTGATGAGCGGCGAAAAACAAAGGATGCGTTTATTATCCCGCCGCGTTCCTTCGTCATTGCCTCTTCCCTGGAGGAAGCATTAAAGTTTGGCCCCTTTGATGTGGCGCTTTTCGCGTTGAAATCCTTTGATACTCTCTCCGCGTTGGAGGGAATGAAACCCTTCGCCGAGAAACTTCCCCCGATGCTTTGTCTCTCCAATGGCGTGGAAAATGAGCAGCTTATCGCGCGTGAACTTGGAGCGGATAAGGTCATCTACGGTATAGTCACCTCAGCCATTGGGCGGCGCGGCATTGGCGATATCGTTCTGGAAAAATTACGCGGTGTCGGTGTCGCGGCTGGGCATCCGCTTTCAGAGAAACTTGTCTCCGCGCTGGATGGTGCATTTCTCAAATGCCGTTTGTATCCCGAAGCGCACAGCATGAAATGGTCGAAGATGTTGACCAACCTGATATCCAACCCAACCTCCGCGATTTTGAACATGACCGCTGCCCAGGTTTTTTCCAATGGTAAATTATACAAACTTGAAATTGACATGCTCAAGGAATGTCTGGCTGTGATGAAGGCACAGAATTTTGAAGCGGTGGATCTGCCTGGGACACCTGTCAAAGCCCTGGCGTTTGCCACAAAACTTCCGCTTTGGATTTCCAAGCCTTTTCTCTCCCGCGCCGCAGGTAGTGGACGCGGCGGGAAGATGCCCTCTTTCCATATTGACCTGTATTCAGGCCGCGGCCAAAGTGAAGTGGACTATTTACACGGCGCTGTGGTGCGCGCTGGCAGGGAATTCAACATTCCCACGCCCGTTAATGAGTTGCTTACCAACACGCTTCTGGCTTTAACAAAGAAGGAAGTTCCGCTGGAAGAATACGCAAATCAACCAGAAAAGTTTTTGTTGAAGGTCAAAGGTCAAAAGTCGGCTTGACCTTCAACTTTCGACCTGTAACCTTTGACAACAAAAAATATGTCAATCCAAATCGTTCAACCAAATAATAATGTCGAACTCCGCCTGCCAGATGGCCGTGTGCTTTCGGGTCCGCGTGGAGCGCAGGTGGGGGAGTTTCTGCAACAAGTCAAAGATGATTTTAAAGCGCCTATTGTGGCCGCGGTCATCAATAATGAGATTCACGAACTTACGTATACGATTGAGATCGAAGCGCATTGCAAGCCCGTCACCATGGACACAGCTGACGGTGCGCGCATTTATCGGCGTTCGCTGGTGTTTCTGCTGGAGATGGCTTTCGCCGATCTTTTCCCCACTGGCAAATTAACGATTGACCACTCACTGTCATCGGGCGGATTTTATTGCCAGGTTACAGGACGCGGAACGCTTTCGCAAAGTGAACTTGATGCGCTTAGATCCCATATGCAAAAATTGGTTAAGGAAGATCATGCCTACGAGCGCAAGGAAGTTCCCGCTCAGGAGGCGATTGAATATTTCAAACAGCTTGGCTATGATGATAAAGTTCGTTTGTTTGCCTATCGCAGGAAAGATTACGTCACGCTCTACAGCCTCAATGGTCAAATGGATTACATGCACGGCTACATGGTTCCGTCCACCAGCTATTTGCGCTGGTTCGACCTCAACCTGATCAACGGCGGATTTACCATTCAATTCCCGCGCCGTCATGCGCCCACCGAGCTTGAGCCGATGGGAGATTATCCGAAACTGATCAATACATTCCGTCAGTATGGTGATTGGCTGACGAGTCTCAACATTGATAACGTGGGCGCACTTAACGATGCGGTTATGTCAGGCCGCGCCGATGAACTTGTGCTTGT
>JABFSL010000024.1 GCA_013140605.1 Anaerolineales bacterium | reverse complement strand
GAGCTGATAACTGCGCCGAGATACTTTTTGCAATCCCGATAATTTTTCCATCGGGCCAGTTGTTTATCTTTAAAATCTTGCCGGTAATGATGTCCATTGTTACCTTCTTATGTCGTTGCGAGGAGCGCTCTTGCCCTTCGCGACGAAGCAACCCCCAACTCGATAAGGAGATTGCTTCGGGCGGGAAAGCACCGCCCTCGCAACGACATGTAATTAACTTTCTTCCAACTTCCACAGCTCGCGCATTTCAGAGCTGGTTTCGAGTAATTGATCCAAGGCGCCTTCGGATTCGACTTTGCCGTCTTTCAGCACAATGATATGGTCTGCGCGCCGCAGAAGCGGACGGCGATGAGAGACAACGAGACAGGTTGTATTCTGCTGCTCGAAGATTCGCTCCCAGAGTTGCTGCTCGGTTTCGACATCCAATGCGCTGGAGAGATCATCGAAGACGAGGAGTTCGGGTTCCCGGATGAACATGCGTGCTGCTGCGGCTCGCTGCGCCTGTCCACCCGAAAGTTTTACGCCGCGCGCGCCGACCAGAGTTTCGAGATTGTCGTCCATCTGTTCGAGGTCACGATCCATGACTGCCAGTTTTGTGGCTTTGTAAATTTCGTCATCTGTGCGGTTCAAGCCGAGCAAAATATTATTTCGCAAGGTGTTGCTAAACAGGCGCGGAACTTGTGCGGTGTAAGCACAACGCGGCGGGACGAGATAATCTCCGGGCGATGTTAATATATTTTCATTCCAGCGTATTTCTCCTGATTCAAGTGGAAGTAACCCAAGCAGGGCGCGAAGCAATGTTGTTTTGCCAGAACCGATGCGGCCTGTGACCACTGTCAGCGTGTTGCGTTTTATTTTCAGCGAGATGTCATCGATGCCATTCAATGATCCAGTGTAGTGAAATGTCAGATGGTCAGCGACTAGTTCATTCAGTCGGTCTGATGCGCTCTTCGGTGGGTAGATCACTTCGGGCAGTGGACCTTCCAAATTAATTGGGCTATGCTCGACCAAGGCATCCAACGGCGCGTTTTCCATAAGGTGATACATGCGCTGAACGGAAACGGTAAGTTGTTTATAACGCGCCGCCAACATGCCGCCGAAAGTGGTGAGATCGCCCATGCTTTGCAGCAGATAAACGAAAAGCGAAAAATCACCGAGAGTAAAATTGCCCGTGCGCATGGACTGGCCGACGAGCACAAGAATGACACCCGTGCCCAGCGTGGATGTGTTGCGATAGATTGAGCCAAGCACTTCGTCAAAAAGTTTTTCGCGGATGGTTAAGATGCGGCGCTCATCGTTGAGTTTATGAAAATGGCCGATGACATTTTTTTCCGCAGTGGCAACTTTGACAGCCTGTACCGCGCCGAAGAACTCGCCGATGAAACCAGTCACCTTGCCGCCAGCCTGACGCGACGAACGGCGATAATGTTCAATGCGTCCCGTTGCAAGATTTGCGATAACACCGACGATCGCCAAAGGAATAAGCGCCATCACTGTCACCGATGGACTGATCTGCGTCATGAGGACAATGGCGATTGCGATAATGACAAGCCCGATCATGACATCGTTGATCAAAATGACAAAGAGCGGAATCTCATCTACATCTTTTTTGAAACGGCTGACAGCCTCGCCGGGTGAATCAGGGAGTTGTGATGCGCCGGGACGCTTCAAGATGTAGTGCAATAGATTCTTGCGCAGCAGCGTGTTCATGTCGGCGAAGATGGGCACATCGGCATAATAAAACCCGTAGCTTGCGATGACGCGCCCGATCCATGTGGCAGCTAAAAATGCGACGATTGCCCAGATGCCAAAGGTGAGTTGCGCTTCGCCGGTGACCATGTCGAAGAAGGCTTTGATGATGAGCGCAGGCGCGACGTGCCAACACAAGCGGATGAGCGACACGCTGATCAGATCCACAAACCACAGCCAGGGTCGGAAGCGCAGCATTTCCCAGATGACTTTCCATGCGGGGAGTGCGGGGATTTTTTGTGTGAAGGTTGTTTCGGTCATAATATTTTCCGTTTGGTAGGGGCGAGGTTCTCTCGCCCTGTTGTTTGTTATGAACGGGCGGGGAGACCCCGCCCCTACGATTTATGCCAAGACCTCTTCCATGCCAGTTTGCAGCAGTTGATAAAAGCGCGAAGTCGGATCGGCGGCTAATTGTTTGCGGTCGCCGTATTCGCTGACGTTGCCTTTATCGAGGATCATGATCTCGTCTGCGCGATGGACTGTGTCGAGCCGATGCGCGATGATGATGGCGGTTCGGTTTTTCAGTAATTTGTCTATTGCGCGTTCAAGTAGCTGTTCGGTGGCGGGATCAAGACGGGACGAGGCTTCATCAAGAATCACCAATCCTGGATTTCGCAAGAAGACTCGCGTAAAGGCCAGCAACTGCGCTTCACCTGCAGACAATGATCGTGATCCTGTGTCGAGTTCAGTGTCCAAACCTTTGGGCTGACTCTGCAACCAATCGCCGAGTTCCAATTCTTCGAGGGTCGCGATGATCTTTTCATCAGGGATCGAACGATCAAAGAAGGTCAAGTTGTCGCGGATGCTGGCGCGGAATAGTTGAACATCCTGCGTGACGATGGCAATGTTGCGCCGCAATGTTTCAAGATGTGCTTCACGCAAATCCGAGTCGTTGACCTTGATGCTGCCAGATTTCACATCGTAAAGGCGGAAGATCAATCGTCCGAGTGTGGTCTTGCCGCTGCCCGTGCGACCGAGCAGCCCAAGGATGGAGCCAGGTTTCAGGTCAAAGGAAAGACCGCTGAGAACGGAGTCGTTTCCATTGTAGGAAAAGGACACATTGTCAAAGTTCAACGCGAGTGGGTGTGAAGGAATTTCCACGCCTGCGCCGCTGACCACTTCCGCTTTGAAGTTGCGGAACTCAGTCAGCCGCTCAACGCACGCGCCAATGGTTTGAAAACTTTCGATCTCATGCGTCATCGCCCAAAAAGGTTCTTCGAGCAAATTGATGTAATGCACAAAAAGATACACTGTGCCAACAGTGATGAGTCCCGCGGAGAACAGCCAATATCCGCTGGTGATGGCGAGCAGGTTGCCGAAGGTGAGCGCAAAGCCCATCGCGTTTTCGATGATCCAGCGTTTGAAATGCGACTTGCGGTTGTGACCAAGGATGATGCCCTGGTGGCGGAACAACTCTCGAATGGAAAAGTCCACTGCGCCGCTGGAGCGGATATCTTCCGTGCCAGCCAGTTGTTCTTCGACAAAGCCGTAAAGTTGAGCTTCCGCTTCGCGCCGCGCCTTTTGATAGGGAACGGCAATATCCTTTAGCCGACCAAGAATGGTGATGGTGAGCACTGAATAAATAGTGAACGCTAATCCAGCACGCCAATCTTCGATGAATAGCGCAATGAGAATGCCGATGAGAAGCAATCCATTGGCGATCAGGTTCAAGGCGAACTGCGAAAAGAAAGTCGCCAGTTCGGTTACGTCACCGTCAATGCGCTCGATCAATTCACCGGGCGTGTGGTCATTGTGGAATTTCATATCCAGGTGAAGGGCGTGTTCTGCCAGCTCGGCGCGCAGGTCGTTGGTGGCTGTCCATGCGACATTTTCGCCGAGGTAGGTGACGCTCACGGCGACAACCTGCTGAATTAAAGCAATGCCGATGAAAGCCACAGCAGTCCAGGTCAAGGTCTGAAGCGCTTCGCCTGCCAGCGCGGAGTCGATAAACTTCCGCATGATCTGCGGGGCAAATATTCGCAAGCCGATACTGCCGAACATTAAAATAGCAAGCAGGACGAACCGTCCCTTTTGCGGGCGGATGTGGTCTGAGAGTAGATTCCAATAAGATTTGAATGATAGGTTCATGATGTTTTCTCTTTACTTATGTCGTTGCGAGGGCGGTGCTTTTTCGCCCGAAGCAATCTCCTTATCGAGTTGGGGGTTGCTTCGTCGCGAAGGGCAAGAGCGCTCCTCGCAACGACATTGGGACACTAAAATAAAAAAGCCACGGTGCAGAAGTGCACCGTGGCTGAAAAGACACAGAATAGAAGACCGCTAATGGTCTACGGGCGCACTTCGAAATGGATTCAATTTTCGTTCACGTTTGGCTAGGATGATATGTTTCTGCATTTGAAGCGCGCTCCTTTCGTTAGATTTAATTACTGCGTCAGTTTACATTAGAGCAGGATGAGTTGTCAAGGTTATTTTGACTTCTTTTCCATCTTTGCCCATGCGTCTTTTAAATTCACTGTCAAATTGAAAACAAGCTTATCAGGACTGGAATCCGAATCCACACAAAAGTAGCCGAGTCTCTCAAATTGGAAGCGGTTCCCAACTGTCGCTGAAGAAAGAGACGGTTCCACATATCCAGTGGATATGATCAGCGAATTTGGGTTGATACAAGCTAGGAATCCCTCCTCGCCTTCCTCTGGATCTTCTTTTGTAAACAGACGATCATACATGCGGACTTCCACTTCTTTGGCGTGCTCTGCAGAAACCCAATGAATTGTGGATTTTACCTTGCGCCCATCGGCCGAATCGCCGCCGCGTGTGGTGGGGTCGTATGTGGCATGGACTTCGACTACTTCGCCCTTGTCATCTTTGACCACGTGCGTGCATTTGATGAAATATGCGTAGCGCAATCTCACTTCATTTCCGGGGAACAGACGATAGTATTTCGGCGGCGGTGTTTCGCGAAAATCATCCTGCTCGATATAAAGCACCTTCGAAAACGGAACCTTGCGCGTCCCAGCAGATGGGTCTTCGGGGTTGTTGATCGCATCCATTTCTTCGGTCTGTCCATCAGGGTAGTTATCGATCACCACTTTCAAAGGTCTGATAACTGCCATGCGGCGCAATGAATTCTTATTGAGATCGTCACGCACGCAAGCTTCAAGCAGGGAGACATCGCTCACGCTGTAATTTTTTGCTACGCCAACTTTGCGAATGAATTCAAGTACGGCTTCGGCGGTGTATCCACGGCGGCGCATGGCTCGCAGCGTGGGCATGCGCGGATCGTCCCAGCCGTTGACAACTTTCTCTTCAACAAGGCGGCGCAGTTTGCGCTTGCTCATCAACGTGTAAGTTATATTCATTCGCGCAAACTCAATTTGACGCGGCTTGAAAACGCCGAGTTGATCTAAAAACCATTCATACAGAGGACGATGGTTTTCATATTCAATCGAACACAACGAATGCGTAATGCCTTCCATTGAATCGTTCTGGCCGTGTGACCAATCGTACATCGGATAAATTTTCCATTTGTCACCTGTGCGGTGATGTGAAGGCTCATGGATAATGCGATACATGGCAGGATCGCGCATATTGATGTTTGGATGCGCCATATCGATCTTGGCGCGCAAAATACGCGAGCCGTCAGGGAACTCACCATTTTTCATGCGCTCCAACAAGTCCATATTTTCTTCCACATCGCGGTCGCGGAACGGAGAATTTTTCCCTGGCGTTGTCAATGTGCCGCGGTTGGCGCTCACTTCATCTGGAGTCTGGTCATCCACATACGCCTTGCCCATCAGCACAAGTTTCTTCGCCCACTCGTACAACTCGTCAAAATAGTCCGAGGCGTAGGTTATCTTCACCCATTCAATGCCCAGCCAGCGCGCATCGTCCATAATGGCTTCCACAAATTCTGTTTCTTCCTTCGCAGGGTTTGTGTCATCGAAACGCAAGATCAACTCGCCGCCGTTTTCCTTGGCGTTGAGATAATCGATCATAAACGCCTTAACGTGCCCGATATGCAAATAGCCGTTCGGTTCGGGGGGCAGGCGCGTGCGAATATAATTGAAGCGTCCATTCTTTAAATCTTCCGCAATGGCTTCGCGGATAAAATCAGTTGGTTTGGTTTCTTCGTCACTCATGGATGCATTGCCTTATTGATGAATTTCAGGAGATGGAGACCCGCCTCTTTTTTGACCTTTGGTCTGCCACGCTAAAGAGACAGATTCTCTGCCCTGATGCTTTGTTATTTTGATCTCTGATATTATAACAAACCGCGCGGATGTTTTATAATTCAACTGGAGGTACCATGACCGAGACTAATGAAAAACAAACTGGTTTTTTAGGAATTTATTTTGACCGAAGCGCCGTGCTTCGCATCTCCCACCTTTCAGATATTTTTGCATGGATCGTGCTGGTTTATCACCTTGGGCAGGTTGTTATCTCCCTGGGTGTTTATGTTCTCCAGATTGCGAGAGGACTTTTGTTCATTGGCGGCTTTACGGATGTGATACAGCAGGTCTGGTGGTATCTCCAGCCTATTGTTCCAGGCTTGTGGTATTTTGTTGGCATTCAGGCTGTCAGTAAGCTTCTCCCAATTTTCATGGACATTGAAGATAATACCCGCCGCGCCGCGCGGAAATAAACCCCTGTAGTAATTGCCATCGTGGAATACCCACAAAGAAAGAAAACAATGGTAGAATGACCACCGTCTTGGGGAATCGTACAACGGCAGTACACGTCCCTCTGGAGGATGGTATCTTGGTTCGAATCCAGGTTCCCCAGCTAAACCCGCTAGTAATAGCGGGTTTTTGCTTTAAGTTATTCATCAACAGGGTTCGGGCGATTGTAGTAATCGCTGGGATGCTTACCTTGTGTGCTAATTAGCAGGTAAAATATCTCAAAATTATAAACAGGAGAAATAATGAAAACTGAAAGCGGTTTGGAATACGTCGAAATGGTGGCAGGCACAGGCGCTCAAGCTGAAGCGGGCAAGACTGTCCGCGTTCACTACACAGGAAAATTCCTCGATGGCAAGGTTTTTGATAGCTCGGTCACTCGCGGCGATCCTCTTGAATTTCCTCTGGGTGCAGGGCGCGTGATCAAAGGCTGGGATGAAGGCATCGCCTTGATGAAAGTAGGCGGCAAGGCACAATTGACCATCCCGCCGCATCTGGCTTACGGTGAACGAGGTGCTGGCGGCGTTATTCCGCCCAATGCCACATTGGTTTTTGATGTGGAATTAATTTCGATAAAATAAAAAAAGACAAAAAAGACATCCATGGCAGATGTCTTTTTTGTTTGAAATTGTTTTCAGTTTTATGTTTACTCTTCCTGTAATGGAGCGAAGCCCCCGCCTAAAACTTCCTGCGCTGGTGTAACGATCACCACGGCCTTGGGATCTTCCCTCGCCACAACAGATTTGAGATTATGCACTTCGGTAGCTGTCAATGCGCACAACAGAATTGACCGATACATGCCTGTATACATTCCCTTTCCGTCAATGGATGTTACGCCGCGCTTAAGATTGGTAAGGATGCTTTTGGAAACGCTCTCTGCCTTGTCTGTGATAATAAGCGCAAGAAGCTGTCTGCGGCGTTGGCGGGGAGCAAGCCAGGCGCGCATGGTTTTTCCCTTACCTTGTTCGTTATGAGTGTGAATTGGCGAATCTTCACCAAAAAAGCGCGGTAGGATTTCTCCAGTGGCACGTGTCATTGTGACGGTGGCGAGAGCCACAACAGTGAGCGTGCTGTAGAAGACAAATCCCAACACCATTATGATCTGGCCTGATATGGGGCCGACCGCGCTGCGAGTCATGATCTCGGTAATATCTGTGGACGGAGTGGGGAAGAGCCAGATTTTTATCACCCATGATGCACCCAAAATGAGGAAAATCCAAAAGTAGTTGCGGCGCAGACGGCGGCCAAAGGCCTCCCACATCGAAATTGGAAAACTCGGGGTGAGTAAATTTTCTGCGAGATTTTCCGCCCAATCCGCCGAAGGGTGAAAGGGAGGTACAAGCATGGCGGCAAAGAAATCCGTTTCCATCAATCGAACGCGGTAACTCCACAGTTCATAATAGCGATAGCGGCGTGCCTCGATAAACAGGAACCACATTACCAATAAGGTATTTAATAGAATAATGGAGTGATGAATATTCGGTTGGCTGAATCCTATGGAAAGGGTCGCGCCTGTTGATACAACTGCCCAGTTCGTGGTTGTATCCAACCGTTGCCGCCAGACATTTGCGCGTTGGATTTCGGCGCGGAAAAGGTGAACCATTGCTGTGACGAATTCGCTGGTTTTGAGTTTATAGCCTCGATATGTCCAAACGGGTTCTTCGGATTCAAGAGGCGGTGGGGGGGGTGTCTTTTGCTTGACCATATAGCTATTGTAGACCCGTGTAAAATAATCGTCGAGGTTTGTATCGTATTATCTCATGTATACTTAACTCATGTTCATGCCAGAACGATTTCTAACTTCATCAATTCGACAGCACTCGCAGGGGGATTTAACGGCTTGCATTCTTTCGTCTGCGTTCAATGCGGTTGAGCCAGGCGACGCAGTGAAAAAATATCTTAATGAAAATAAATTACCACCTGCTAAACATGTATATGCTTTTGGGTTGGGAAAAGCAGCTTGCGCGATGGCGAATGCGTTGGCAGACGGAATTGACATAACAGACGCCCTTATCATTACCAAGCACGCTTCTACCCTGACCGTTGAGCCTGTTACGGTTATCGAGGGGAATCATCCGGTCCCGGGCAGCGCCAGCATTTCAGCAGGGTTTGCCGCGATGGAGTTTATTTCGCAACTAACAGCAGACGACCTTCTTGTGTGCCTGATCTCAGGCGGCGGCTCAGCTTTGATGGCTGCCCCTCGTGTGTCTCTCGCAGATTTGCAGTCCCTTACTTACGCGCTGCTTTCATGCGGCGCACGCATTGACGAGATCAACGTCCTGCGTCGTCATTTGGATTCGCTCAAAGGCGGTGGCCTGGCGCGTTCTGCCGCTTCGCGTGGAGCGCGCATTATCAGCCTCATTCTTTCAGATGTTATTGATGATTCACTGGAAACCATTGCCTCGGGACCAACTGCGCCTGACCCAACCACCTGTGCAGACGCTTTGTCCATTATTCGAAAATATAATTTATTAAATAAAATCCCCAAATCCATTGTGCCGTCTTTGCAGGAAACTTTGAAACCAGGAGATCCGATCTTTGCCAAAGTTCAAAACACAATTGTAGCGAGCAATCAAATCGCTTTACTTGCCGCGCAAACTCAAGCACAGGCGGAAGGATTTCAAGTCAATGTTATTCACATGGCATTGCAAGGGGAGGCGCGTGTTGTGGGCCGAGAGATCGCATTG
>JABFSL010000040.1 GCA_013140605.1 Anaerolineales bacterium | reverse complement strand
GGAAGAGACTCAGGGCGTATATAACCCCACGCCTCCCACCCCGACTACGCAGGGTCAGGGTACGACACCGATCTTTACCCGTCCCGCCCTCGACAAAGACAACATGCCCCTGCCGCGCCGCGTGAATGAAACAGATATGGAAGGCACACGTGTCACGCGCGCCGCTTATGAACCAGCTTCAAGACAGGTTCCGCCTCAGCAGCCTCCCGTAAATCATCCCCCAACACAACCCAAAAAAACATCCATTTTTCGGCGCGGAAATATGGGCTGTTTCCTGCGCGGGTTGATCGTGTCGCTCTTTGCGCTTGTTGTAGTGGGTCTGCTTGCGGGATCGTATTTTGTTTACAGATACTACCTGATCGCAAACACCCTTCCAGATGTAAGCACCCTGCGCGACCGGGCTTCGCAATTTCAGACCACGCGCATTTTAGACCGCAATGGACAATTGTTGTATGAAGTCCTCGACCCCAGCGCGGGCAGGCGCAACTACATTCCGCTTGCAAATATTTCTCCAAATCTGGTCGCGGCCACCATCGCGACGGAAGACAAGGAATTCTATACCAACCCGGGCTTCGACCCGGTTGCCATTGTCCGCGCCTTGTGGCAGAACTACGTCACCAGCGGACAGGGCGGCGGCGCATCCACCATCACTCAGCAATTGGCGCGCGCGCTTTTGCTCACTCCCGAAGAACGCAGTCAGCGCACAGTGAACCGCAAGGCGCGTGAGATCATCCTTGCGGCGGAAATCACGCGCCGCTACACCAAGGATGAGATCCTCGAACTGTATCTCAATGAGATCTATTACGGCAACCTTGCCTATGGTGTGCAAGCCGCCGCAGAAACATATTTCGGAAAATCTGCAAAAGAGCTCACGATTGGTGAAGCGGCTTTTCTTGCAGGCCTGCCGCAGTCGCCTGCTGTGTATGATATTTACGCCAATGCCGATGTAACGCTGATCCGCCAGCAGCAGGTATTGGTGCTCATGTTCGATCTGAGCAATTCGCAAGGCTGCATCAAGGTAAGCAACAGTGACCTGCCAGTCTGCGTTAACCCGACCGTGGCTACTCAAGCCGCGAATGAAATGAAAGTTTATTCATTCCGCCCAATATCGTTCGATGCAAAATATCCGCATTGGGTTAATTTCATCCGCTCACAGCTTGAAGAAAAATATGACGCGCAAACCATTTATCGTTCCGGCTTTGTGGTTTACACCACGCTTGACCCTGTCATGCAGGACAAGGCGCAGCAGTTGGTCACAGATCAAGTTGCGGCAATGGTGGATAGCAACGCCCATAACGGCGCACTGGTCGCCATTCGCCCATCCACCGGCGAGATCCTTGCCATGGTAGGTTCGCCTGATTTCAATAATGACGCAATTGCCGGGCAGATCAATATGGCAGATAGCCCAACGCGCCAGCCTGGTTCATCCATGAAGCCATTTACATACGCAGCGGCTTTTGAAAAAGGATGGACTCCCTCCACGTTGATCTGGGACGTGCCAACGCAATTCCCTGATGGAGCAAATCCGCCGTATGAACCGAGGAACTATGATGGCAAATTCCACGGCCCATTGACCGTGCGCCTTGCGCTCGCCAACTCGTTTAACATTCCCGCAGTAAAGACCCTTGAATTCGTCGGTATTTATGATGACCCGAACACCCCTGAAAAAGAAGGCATGATCGGCATGGCCGAGAGACTCGGCATCACATCCCTGACGCGTAATGATTATGGACTTTCCCTAACGCTTGGCGGCGGCGATGTCAGCCTCATAGACATGACCTCTGCCTATTCCGTCTTTGCCAATGGCGGTCAACGCATGCCGCCTGTTGCCATTCTCAAGATCACGGATTTTGCCGGCACTGTTATCGATGAATACAAACCACAGGCTGGCGAACAGGTGATCCGCGCGGAACACGCATATCTCATCTCGTCGATCCTTTCTGATAACGAAGCGCGCTCATTTACATTCGGGCGGCGATCTGCACTTAACCTATCCTTCCAGGTTGCGGCAAAGACAGGCACCACCAACGACATCCGCGACAACTGGACGATGGGCTACACCCCGGATCTCGCTACTGGTGTGTGGGTCGGCAATGCAGATTACACCCCTATGACCAATTCATCAGGCTTGAGCGGCGCGGCTCCCATCTGGTCGCAGTTCATGGAATTTGCAGTTCCTTACCTCACCAACGGCGCGCCAACTCCGTTCAATCGCCCTGCGGGAATTATGGATAAGATCGTGTGCAGGATTTCAGGCACTGAACCATCCAACGCCTGCGACTCGCAATATACCGAAATCTTTGCGTTCGATCAGCCTCCATTACCTCCAGGCAAGGATCTTGCCCGCCGAGTCAAAATTGACCTGTGGACCGGTTTCCAAGCCTCCGATGCGTGCAAAGGCCCAAGCGAAGAAGAATTGGTTTTAAATGTTACCGATAAATGGGGGCGCGACTGGCTGGGAACCGGTGACGGTCAATTTTGGCTTGAGGACCACGGCCTGCCGCGCAAACCTTACTATGCGCCTGACCGCGAATGCAGCGCCAGCGATCCGCAGCCTATTATTGAGATCAACCTCAGTGATGGACAGATCGTCACAGCCGCAACATTGGATATCAAAGGCTCCGCCGCCGCAGATGGCGGATTCAAAAAATGGGTGTTGGAATATGGTCAAGGCGCTGAACCAGCCTCATGGTCAGTTTTGAGCGAGAGTGACAATCAAGTAAAGGATGGAACACTTTACACGTGGGATCTATCCAGCATCCCAAATGGGATCATCTCATTGCGATTAACTTTGATCGGCGAAAAAGCGGAAGTGGACAAACGCGTCTCAATTAACCTGAGCCTGCCTACTCCCACCTTGCCGCCTGCCACGCCGACAAATACACCTGAACCCACGATCATCGTCCCAACCCCTACGGAGACTCCCACATTGGAGATCATCCCCCCAACGGAGACTCCCACGTCGACCGCGACACCAACCGAAACCGCAACACCGTAACGCTATGCTATAATAAAATTGCATCGGAAAAGATTCTCCGTGCCTATTGGGGATGACAGGCTTCGACGGGAGAGGCTGGTTCCGAAATGCGAGCCGAGCGCGCGCCGAACTCGTAAACTCAGCGCAAACTTTAAGTGCCAACCGCACTTCATACGCTGCTATGCCCCTCGCCGCCTAAGGCGAACCATAACAGTTGACATCCTAGGATGTCACGTCCGCCGGCACCGTTCTCTACCGGGTGACGGAGCGGGCGAAACAAAGGTAGAGTGCCGCACGCGATTCTGCTAAGTGTGCGAAAGACTAGCAGATGGCTGTAGGGTTACCTGCCCGCCGAGATCCCTACAGTGACTAACTTCGGCAGGCTACGCTCGTAGATTTTCGAGGGTCGAATCTTTCGGACGCGGGTTCAATTCCCGCCATCTCCACACACAATCAACCAGCAGTTCAACTGCTGGTTGATTGTTCTTAAGTACTAGTTGCCTGATACACCAGTATCTTTGCCACCGGTATACCGACTACTACTTACAAGTATAATAATTCCCATCAAATGAGGAAAAAGACGCGATGGGAAATAAAGAATGAATATGGAGAAAATAATGATAAAAACAGCAAAACCCTTGATATTTCTGCTGACCATGATGGTATTGGTCAGCCTGGCCTGCAGCGTTGACTTGTTTGGAACGCCCACTCCTGCGCCGCAACAACCCGCAACAGATCCGTCAGCGCAGCCCGAACAGCCAATTGCAACACTTCCACCCGAACAACCCTCCACTGGCGCCCAGCAATTTTACACAGAGGAATTCGATACGGAAACTGAAAACTGGCAATACCTTGTTGTAAATGGAGCGAAAAAACAGATCGTCAACGGGATCGTTGGCTTAATGTCGGTCCGCCCAATTGGCGGTCTCCTTGTTTTTGATCTGCAAGGCCCGGGCGCATGGGTATACGCCACGTACGAACCATATACTTATACAGATGTCCGCGTTGATATAAGGACAAACAACCGCGGCACCAACAATAACAACATCAGCCTCATCTGCCGCAAGAGCGACGCCGGCTGGTATGAATTTGATATCGCCAACAACGGTCTTTATGAAATAGTCTTCGGCAAGATCGTTGAAGACAAGGTGGAATATACGATCATAGCCGAAGGCGGATCAACCAGGATCAAGCCCGGTTTGGCGGAAAACGAATACGGCATCGTCTGCCAGGGCAGTACATTGGTGCTTTACATCAACGGCGAAGAGACCCGCCGCTTGGATGAACAAAAATATCTTTTGCCTGAAGGCAAGGTGGGCATCGCTGTTTCTTCGTTTAGAGATGTCCCAGTCACAGTCGATTTCTTTTGGACCAGGATCAGCCAACCCTAAATTTTGATCCGTTTATTTTAAAGGCCGCATCATGGGATGCGGCCTTTCGTTTTTCATTTACAATTCAACTATGAACAAAAAACATCCGATCCTCACAACCCTTATGGGAATCATATTCCTGACAGCTTGCAGCACCTCAACGCCTGTTCCCACGCAAGCGGAATTGCCCTCCCCGACCATTGCGCCTCCGACTCCGCCCGCGCCTGCCACAGCGACACTGACATTTACTCCCGCCCCAACATTTACCCCCACACCCATCCCCATGTATTTCACCGAAGAATTCAACACTGAGCTCGGCGCATGGGCATCCTTTCAAACGGGCGGAGAAAATCCTCCAGTCGTTAATCTTGAGAATGATTCCCTGCGCATTGACTTCTCATCTCCGGACACCTGGTACTACGCAATTCATAGTGCTCATGAATATTCAACTGTATCCATCAGCGCAAACGTTGCAGGGACAAGCGGCTCTGCCGGTCTCGTCTGTAATTACAGCGAAACAAATGGATGGTATGAATTCAACGTCGCAGGTGATGGGACCTACAATATTTTATTTGGCAGATCACTGACAGAAAGCATCGCGCAATACATCCCCATCGCAAGCGGCAATACTGCCTCGCTCACACCCGGAAGTTTGAATTATGAGATCGGCCTGACATGTGAAGAAAACGCGCTGCTCGTTCTCATCAATGGAAATCTCTTACGCAGAATGGATGTAACCAACTTCGGCCTCAGCGGGGGCAGGGTCGGAGTCACAGCAGCATCATATAATGAAATTCCTGTGACTGTATTTTTCAATTGGGTCAAGGTGAGCGAGAAATAATATATCCATGACTTTCGCTCAACTTCCGCTTTATCGTGTCGCCCTGAGCGAAAGCGAAGGGTCTCGACCCCAGAAATCAGAGATTCTTCGCTCCGCTCAGAACGACAAGCGAAAGTCCTGATATCAAAGATTACAGAGCTAAATATCAAAGTTGAATAAAAACCTTTCCATTGATATGGAGCGGTTTTTTATGCACATCCTACGCCTCGTTAACAGAATTCTTGCATAATTCGTTTAACATTGTAACTATTGAAAACTATCAGCAAGGAGTTAAAAAATGGGAAAAATAATTGGTATTGACCTCGGCACCACAAACAGCGTTGTCGCTGTCATGGAAGGCGGCACCCCCACGGTTATTACAACAGCAGAAGGCGGACGACTCTGCCCCTCCATCGTCGCGTTCAACAAGAACGGCGAACGCATGGTCGGCCAAACCGCCAAACGACAGGGTGTAATCAATTCAGATAACACCATCTATTCCATTAAGCGCTTCATGGGACGTCACTTCGAAGAGACCAGTGTCGAACGCGGCATGGTTCCATTTAAAGTAACCGAAGGACCATCCAATGACGTGCGCGTCAAAATACCTGTTACAGGGAAGGAATACTCCCCACAGGAGATCAGCGCAATGATTCTGGGCAAGCTAAAGTCTGATGCTGAAGCATATTTGGGGCAGGCTGTTACGCAGGCCGTTATCACTGTCCCCGCATATTTCAACGACAGCCAGCGTCAAGCTACAAAAGACGCTGGCAAGATCGCAGGCCTGGAAGTTTTGCGTATCATCAATGAGCCAACAGCTTCCGCTTTGAGCTATGGACTCGATAAGAAAAAGAACGAGACGATTTTGGTCTTCGATCTCGGCGGCGGTACATTTGATGTATCCGTGCTTGAAGTAGGCGAAGGCGTAATCGAAGTTAAATCCACAAATGGCGATACCCACCTCGGCGGCGATGACTGGGATCAGAAGATCACGAACTGGGCCGCGGATGAATTCAAGAAAGATCAGGGCATTGATCTGCGGACCGACAAACAGGCACTACAGCGTTTGCGCGAAGCCGCAGAAAAAGCCAAGATCGAACTTTCCACGGTTATGGAAACTGAGATCAACCTGCCTTACATCACAGCCGATGCAAGCGGACCGAAACACTTACAAGTTAAGCTTACACGCGCCAAGTTCGAGCAAATGACCAACGATCTGCTGGCGCGTTGCCGCAAGCCGTTCGAATCAGCGCTCAAAGACGCAAATTTATCGGCGGACAAACTCGATGAAGTAGTTCTCGTCGGCGGTTCATCTCGCATGCCGATGGTGCAGGATCTGGTACGCAGTTTGACGAATGGCAAGGAACCGAACAAGGGCGTTAATCCAGATGAAGTTGTCGCGATTGGCGCGGCCATTCAAGCCGGTGTTCTCGGCGGTGAGGTCAAGGATATTCTTCTGCTCGATGTCACTCCGCTTTCGCTCGGCGTGGAAACGATGGGCAGTGTGATGACGGTGATGATCGAACGCAATACAACCATCCCTGTCCGCAAGACCGAAACTTACTCCACAGCGGCAGATAACCAGACCGCCGTTGATATTCACGTTCTACAGGGCGAACGCCCATTGGCGAATGACAATATGAGCCTTGGAAGATTCCGATTGGATGGGATTCCACCGGCGCCGCGCGGCGTTCCGCAAGTGGAAGTGACCTTTGACATCGACGCGAACGGCATCATCCATGTCACCGCGAAGGATAAAGCCACCGGCAAGGAACAAAAGATCGCCATCACTGCTTCGACGAATTTGAACAAAAACGATATTGACCGCATGGTGCAGGAAGCGCGTCAGAACGAAGCCGCAGACAAGCAGCGCCGCGAAGTGATCGAAGTGAAGAACAATGCCGATAACCTCGTCTATCAAACTGAAAAGGCATTGCGCGAGCTTGGCGAGAAAGTGCCGGCAGCGGAACGCAGTTCCATTGAAACTCAGATCAATGATTTGAAACAGGCCGCGCTAGGTGATGATGCGGCCAGCATCAAGAAACACACTGAGACATTGCAAAACTCCTTCCACGCGTTGAGCCAGCAGTTGTACGCGCAAGGCGAACCGCAAGCACAGGGACAACCTCAAGGTGACGGAAAATCTTCGCCACAAGATGGTGACGTAATTGACGGTGAAGTGAAAGAGTAAAACAAGAAATATAAAAACGGGCGACCATTTGATTGGTCGCCCGTTTTTGTTTTTGCTTTCAGCGAAGAAAATGAATCTCGAAACCGAAGCAGTTATCCCTGAGTCGGACGCGGAGCGGGAGGAGGCGTCGGCTTTTTGTTTTGCGGGAAAAATTTTTCGATGGTGCTGACGAGAATCCGATACATCAACAAAAATATTAAACTGCCAGCGCTGTACCAATAATAATTTTGTGCCCAGACCGTGGGGGTATCTGTCCCGCTGAAGATGCCGTGGAAGATCCCAAGCAGGTACATTCCAAAGCTGCCGTAATGCAGGAAGCGCCATGATTTTTGTCCGATCACCGGGCGGATGTAAAAGGTGGTGGCAATGATCGCCCACGCATAAAAGCCGATCTGTCCCATGCCAACCCAGAACGGACGATACGCTGTGGTGCTGAATGGAATGAGCAACTGCAGCAGGGTGAAATTAATATAATGGTCTCCGAGAATAACGATGGCGTGAAAGATCGTAAAAGCCAATCCCAACAGACTGACGTACTCATGAATGGCAAACGCCGCAGGAGCCCCCGGCCAAAGGCGCGCCATTTTGTTGGTGATGCTAAGCCCCAGCGCCATGGATAACCAGAGCAAACTTAAAGCTACAAAGGCTGTTGCGCGTGAGAGATACCAGTATGCTTTGGGGGCATCGCCGCCCAGGGAAAATGCCATATTGGGCAGCCAGGCCGGTAAAAGTAAAACTGCCACAAGCAGCCCAACTGTCATGGATACCAAAAATACCAAAAATGATTGCAGATTTACAGATGATTCATATTCGACTTGCTCAGACGGGGTTGCCATTTCATAACTCCTTACAAATACTCATTTATTCTTTTACTATATAAGATATTACCATTTTCCAGGATAATCAGGCCGGCCAGATTGGATTTGGATTCCAACCATTCGAGACCTTCAACACTCCCGCGGATCAAAACCGACTTTGCGGCTGTTTCTGCTTCGACGGCTGTGGGCGCCACGATGGTGGCAGAGACCACATCCGACTCGGCTGAAAGCCCGGTGTGCGGATCAATAATATGGTGACGCAACGAATCGCCTTGCATCCAGCGGCGTCGGTCGGTGGATGAAGTGGCCACTCCGCAGCATTGCGTGAAGTACATCATTCCGATGTACCCGCTGCTGCGGTCAAATGGACGGTGGATGCCGATCTCCCACGGATTGCCATCCAAAAGTGGACCGCTCATGAAGATATCTCCACCGCAATTCATCAGCACAGAACCAAGATGTTTGAGGCGTTGAACGACTTGTTCAGCGGCCCAGCCTTTGGCAAGTCCGCCAAAGTCGAGCTGCACACCATCGGGCAGGCAAATACTGTGGGTTGATTCATCCCAGGTTACAGAATTCAGCGAATGCACAACAGGGGGGACAGACTCAAACGGGGAAAGGTTCTGGCCTGCCAGCAGACTGAAATCACGGTCATAGCCTGATTCGATGACAGCTGCGGCAACAGTGGGGGTTACCAATCCGCCAGTATATTTTTCAGCAGACAATGCAGATTGGAAAATAAGCCAAAGAGTCTCGGAAACCGGGACGAGCTGATTGCCCGCCCGGTTTAACCGAGTCAACTCACTGTCTATGCGGAAACGGCTAAGTACTTGTTCCCACTCTTCGAACCAGACTGGAACATCAGCCAATTCAAGGGGAGATTTATCCGAGCCGTTATCCACACAGACGAGCATTTCAGTGCCCATGGCACGGAAGTGTAAGCGGTGGATCATTAAGAACCGCCTGTTCCTCCGCCCCCGCCACCACCACCGCCCCCGCCATTGCTAGGTGGTTGGGATGGCGGTGATACTACACCAC
>JABFSL010000105.1 GCA_013140605.1 Anaerolineales bacterium | reverse complement strand
CGGAATTTTAGTCCGCGTGGTGAATGGGAAAGCGGTCAAACTCGAAGGCAATCCCATGCACCCAGTCAATCAGGTATCGCTTTGCCCGAAGGGGCAGGCTGCCCCCGAACTGTTATACAACCCTGACAGATTAACCTCCCCAATGAAACGCGATCGCACTACGGGACAGCTGACTCAGATTCAATGGGCAGAAGCCATCCAACTGACAGCGGAAAAACTGAACGCCTTGCGCGAAGCGGGTCATCCCGAACAGGCAGTTCTCATGCACGGCGATACCCGTGGACAAATGCGTTCCTTCCTAACTCGCTTCATGGAGGCAGTTGGTTCGCCCAATGTTGTCTCACATGAAAGTTTGAATGTAGCTGCTGCGAAACTTGGTATGTATCTCACTCAAGGCATTTACGGCTTGCCTGCGTATGACCTTGAAAATGCAAACTATGTCATTTCTTTCGGCGCAAATCTTTTGGAAGCGGGACCCAACCCACAGCGCACGATCTCTGGCTACACCTTTCTGCGGCGTGGACGTGCGACACGCGGCAAGGTTGTTGTAATCGATCCGCGCCAGAGCATTACTGCCTCCAAAGCCGATGAGTGGATTCCGATCAAGCCCGGCACCGATGCGGCGCTGGCGCTTGGCATGGCGAATGTCATTATCCAGTCTGGTTTGGTGGATGCGGACTTTGTCAAGAATTATTGTTTCGGCTTCGATAACTTTGCTTCGGGCGGGGAACGCAAGGGCTTCCGTGATTTCGTTTTGGAAAATTATGACCCGATCCGCGTGGAGCAGATGACGGGCATCCCGTCCACGACGATTGCGCGGCTTGCGGGTGAATTCGCGGGCAACGGTCCCGCGATTGCGATCATGCCTGGCAAGGGCGGACTTCTTAACGGCGGATTCAGCGGCGTGTACACCGCAATGGCTGTCCACATGTTGAATGCGTTGGTGGGAAGTATCGAGTCAACGGGCGGCGTGATGACTCAGCGTTACATGCCTTGTGTGGACTTTCCAAAACTCCCTTCTGATTCAGTTGCGAAAAAAGGTTTGAAAACAAACCGCATTGATGGCGCAGGCAGCAAGTTCCCGCTTGGACGCAATTCTTATCAATCGGTTGCCGACCAAATTTTGGAAGGTACACCTGTTGAGGCTTTGTTCCTGTATGACGCCAATCCTGCTTTTGAAACCCCTGGCGGCAAACGCTTTGCAGACGCTTTCAAGAAAGTTCCTTTTGTCGTTTCGTTCTCTTCCTTTATGGATGAAAGCGCCGAACTCGCAGATTTGATTCTGCCCGAGCCGACATTCCTTGAACGCTGGGGCGATGACCATATCGAAGGCTTGGGCTACCCTGGCATTTCGTTGTATCAACCTGTCATCGAGCCGTTGTACGATACGATGAACACGGGTGATTTCTTTTTGAAAGTAGCCGAATCCATGGGCGGGACAGTTGCCAAAGCATTCGCGTGGAAATCCTACGAAGAAGTTTTGCAATTCCGTTTGAAAGACATCGGTGCAGATTGGGAACTGCTCAAGGAATTGGGCGTGTGGTTCAACCCTGGCTATCGCTTTGCCAAACGTGGCAGTCAACATTGGATCGAAAATGTGGTTGGTGCAGAACGTTTGAATGCGCCGCGTGATGGGTACTTTGATCTATACAGCCGCGAACTAAATTGCTTCCTCGGCGAGATGAAGAAAGATGAACTTGCCAAACTTGGCATTTCACAATCTGGTGATGGCGCAATTCTGCCGCATTATGAACCAACCGTATTTCAAGGCGATGAAGCGCAATATCCGTTCATGCTAAATATTGTGACGTTGATGAGTCTTGGACCACGCAGTGACGCCGCTAATATGCCGTCCTTGCAGGAGATCAGCGGCATGACAGTCCGCGAGACGTGGGACTCATGGCTGGAGATGAATCCAGAATCCGCGCGCAAGCTGGGGCTGGTGGAAAATGATCAGGTGAAAATCGAAAGCCCATTTGGCGCAATCAGCACCAGGGTTAAGTTGGTGGCGGGTCTTCATCCAGATGTGGTGAATATGCCATTCAACCAGGGTCATACGGCGGTGGGACGATATGCCAAAGGTCGCGGCGTCAACGGGCTTGAGATATTAAATCCCGCTTCTGAGCCGTTGACTGGCTTGGCTGCTTTTACAAATACGCGCGTGAAGGTTTCCAAACCCTAAAGGTTTTTAAAACCTTTAGGGTTTCTGAATGGAGAATATACAATGACTGATTGGTGCATGGTAATTGATCTTGAAAAATGTGTAGCGTGCCAGGGATGCAGCATTGCCTGTCGCATGGAAAATAATACGCCTGTCGTTAGCCCCGAAGAGGCGAAGAATGGACGCGCGATCCGCTGGAACGATGTGTTTCCGCTGCCCGTGCATTTTGGACCCGACCAGGGCGAGTATCCGAATGTGAAAACGCATTACTCCACGCGCCCATGTATGCACTGCAACAATGCGCCGTGTGTGAAGGTCTGCCCTGTGCAGGCGACGTTCATTGATGAAGAAGGCATTGTGCGCCAGAACTATAACCGCTGTATCGGCTGCCGCTTTTGCACGGTGGCTTGCCCGTATGGTGTGCGCTACTTCAACTGGTTCGAGCCGCAATGGGAAGAGACTCTGGTTGAATATCGCAACCCCGATCAGTTGAGTGTGAACGGCTCACTCGAAGGTCCCGCGGTTCGTCCTGCGGGCGTGGTGGAAAAATGCACGTACTGCGCTCATCGCTTGGTGAAGGCGCGTGAACGTGCCAAGGCCGAAGGACGCGAATTCCGCGCTGATGAGTATGTGCCCGCCTGCGTGCAGACCTGCACAGGCAAGGCGCGTTTCTTCGGAGACCTCGATGACCCCAACAGCACCGTCTCACAACTCTCGAAGAGTTTGCGCGCAACTCATTTGCTTGAAGATTCAGGTGCACATCCCAAAACACTTTATCTGGCGGAGGGATAACCATGCAGCAGACTCTCAACTTACACGACCGCGAAGAATTGATCGCGCCGCTCTATCAATTTGACCGCAAATTCTGGACGACATTGGCGGTGTTGATCGTTATCATCACGCCCGGCATGTTGCTCTATGTTCGTCAGTTGGTGCTGGGGCTTGGCGTTACCGACCTCAACCGTCCCGTTTTTTGGGGCGCGTATCTGGTCAATTTTATTTTTCTGATCGGTATCAGCATGGCAGGCACAGTCATCTCGGCAACTTTGCAATTGCTCAAAGTCAACTGGCGGCGTCCGATCACACGCATTGCCGAGTCTTTGACCGTCTTTGGTTTAATGACCGCTGGCTTGCAGATCATCATGGATATGGGACGCCCTGACCGTTTGGCGTTCACCCTGATTTACGGACGACTGCAAGCGCCACTACTGTGGGATATCGCTTCGCTCACTCTCTACCTGTTGACTGCTGTCTTCGCCCTGTACCTTCAACTAATCCCAGACATTGCTCTGCTGCGTGACACCGCTCCTGACACTGCCCCCGCATGGCGCAAAAAACTTTACTCCATTCTGTCACTCGGCTGGACTGGCGCAAAGGAACAATGGCGGCGGCTTGAAAAAGCGATCACGGTGGTTTCGGTATTCATTATCCCGATTGGTATTTCACTTCATACCGTTACCTCGTGGTTATTCTCCACCACCGTACAGCCTGGCTGGAAATCCACCATCCTTGGACCTTACTTTGTGGTTGGCGCGATCTTCTCTGGCATTGGTTTGCTCTTCATCGCCACTACATTTGCCCGCCAATATAATAAACATCTCAAAGAATACATCACGGAAATCTTCTATACCAATTTAGGCTGGATATTCATCGTGATGAGCGCGGTCTGGTTTTACTTCACGCTCAATGAAACGTTGGTCGTTGTCACCGAGCAGGAAACGCTTGAGTTCCCCGTCATGGCCTCCAAACTATTTGGACAATTCGCTCCAGCGTTCTGGGGCATGAACATTCTGATGATCGCCGCCACATGGATTTTGGTTGCGCCGAAATTCGTTTCAGATAAGCCGACACGTAATCCATTACTTAAAACTATCACTGGGCTGGGCGCAACAGCAATCGCCATAATTATCTTCTTCCTCTTATGGCTGAGATTGCCCGCGCTTGCCGCACCCGCCATTCAAACAGGATTATTAATCGCATTCGTCCTGTTCCTGATCTTCGCCCTGCTCGGCATCACCAAATGGATGAAGACTCGTCTCATCACTTCAACGGTCATTGCGAGCGCCTTCGTGCTCTTCGGCATGTGGCTCGAACGCTGGAATATCCTCATGCCCACACTGACCCATGCGCGCCTGATTCCCTATACCACTTATCTGCCAACGGTCACTGAAATAGCCATTACCATTTCCACCTTCGGCATTCTTACCTTGATGTTCGTGGTCTTCTATAAATTCTTCCCGTCCATTTCCATTTGGGAAGTGGAAGAGGGTCGCGCACTGGAAAATAAATCTGGAGGCTAACACATGAACTTCCCACTTGAACAACCCCTCTTTCAATTTTTCTATTGGCTGGTCAACACACCGGGTGTTGGCGCGGCAGTTGTCGGTCTGCTGGTTGGTACCGCAGTCACAATTTTTGCATTGACCTTGCGCTGGATCGCGTCTGCTAAAAGCGCGGAGCAGGAATCATATCCGTATCCACCACAGCATTAAAAAGTGCATTCTCCTTTTCGAGTTTGAACATCTTGGAGAGGGTGTTTGGAATAAATGAGGTCGTGTGGGCACACGGCCTCGTTTCATTTATTATCGAATGTTGCCCTACCTGATCTTCGCGCTGACAATTCAAGTGATGGATACTTTTCTCACTTACATACCTATGAGATCTGTTTTTGATATTTGATAAGTAATTCACTACCGTACATCCGTCACACCCGCACTTGCCTGCTGGTGCAAGTGTTGCGAGCCAGCAGCTTTTGCCCTTTGGCGGCGAAGCAATCTCCCTGTAGTCTGAGATTGCTTCGGGCAAAAACACACCTGCCCTGGCGGGCGGTGCCAGGGAGAACACCCTCGCAATGACGGAAAATAGCGGTTTGTACGGTAGTGAGCAGGAAAATAACATGCAATTGTTATCTGACTTCTATTTCGCAGTTCCTACATAGACTCCATCCAACCCAAACCCGACCAGATCCGCTTTGCCATCATTGTTCACATCCCCCACCGTCCGCACAAATTGGCTCACTGTCCAACCATGCGAGAGATCAAAATCATTCGTCCAGCGGCTGACCGAATCAAAACTGGCACCGTTGGAGAGTGCCACGTACACACCATCCTGTCCAAACCCGATCAGATCATCTCTGCCATCATTGTTGACGTCCCCAACTGTCCGCACAAAGCCTGACACCGTCCAGCCATGCGACAGATCAAATGAAGATGTCCATTTGCTGATTGGGTCAAAGCTCGTGCCGTTGGAGAGTGCCACATACACACCGTCCAGTCCAAACCCGATCAGGTCATCTCTGCCATCAAAATTGACATCCCCCACTGTCCGCACAAATTGACTTACTGTCCAGCCATGCGAGAGATCAAAGGAGGATGTCCATTTGCTGATTGGGTCAAAACTCGTGCCATTGGAGAGCGCCACATACACGCCGTCCAGCCCAAACCCGATCAAGTCATCCCGGCCATCATTATTAACGTCTCCCACCGTCCGCACAAATTGACTTACCGTCCAGCCATGCGAGAGATCAAAGGAGGATGTCCATTTGCTGATCGCGCTAAAACTCGTGCCGTTGGAGAGTGCCACATACACGCCGTCCAGTCCAAACCCGATCAGGTCGTCTCTTCCATCATTGTTGACATCTCCCACCGTACGAACAAACTGCGACACCGTCCAACCGTGCGAGAGGTCAAAGGACGAGCTCCACTTGCTAACCGCACCAAACCCACTGCCGTTTGAGAGCGCCACATATACCCCGTCCAATCCGAACCCGATCAGGTCGTCTCGGCCATCATTGTTGACATCCCCCACCGTCCGCACAAATTGGCTCACCGTCCAACCATGCGACAGATCAAATGAAGATGTCCATTTGCCTGGATCATTGAATAATTTCGGAGCGAAGGTTGCTGTCACGGATTTGTCTCCTGTCATGCTGACAACACAGCTGCCCGTTCCGGAACACGCACCACTCCACCCACTAAACATCGAGCCAGCCGCAGATGTGGCTGTCAGCATCACAACTGTATAGGCGTCATAGGTCTCGGAACAATCCAAACCACAGTTGATGCCGGCCGGGGAACTGGTGACCGTCCCAATGCCTGTGCTAACTTTGACAACTGTCAAAATAGGTAGTTTTTCAATATCATATACTTGACCGGTAGTGAAATCGCCATCCCCCATGGCCGCCCCGCCCAGCGGATTTGATGCTGAATCTACAATTGAATTGTTATCCACCACATCCAAGCGGATCGACCCGTTGCCTGAACCAGTATTGACACTAACTGTATATGTAGTGCCCGATATGGGTGTTACTCCTGTAACAAACGCACCTATTATTCCCGGGCCATTAGTGAGAGCAAAATCGTTAAAGGGTGCAACTGTATCTACACCTGTAACAAGCTCAGAAAAGGTCATGGTGAAGTCCACGCTGGCAGCAGATGTTGGGTTTGAGCTTGCCAACACACTAGATACGGCTGTTGGCACAGTAGTGTCACAACCTGACGTTGTCGCGCTGGAAGTGTTGGAGTATGTCGAGTCGCCGTCCGCGTTACGGACCTTGACTCGATAGAAGCGGTTTGTTCCGCATATCAGTGATGTATCGGAGTAGGTAGTGACACCCGCCCCGACCGAGTCGATCTCTGCCCAATCCGATGAACCATCAGTGGATCGCTCAATGCGGAAGCTGACCTCATGGGTTGATTTGTCCATCCATAATAGATCGATTTGCGTCTGGCTAATGGATGTTGCCGTCAGGCCAAAAGGCGCAGCGAGTGCATACAGAATCTCACAAGCCGCAGGTGGCATAGTTAGCCAAGGGCTAAAAGTTATATTATCGCTGACCGGATCGCCCAAGGCCGATGGATTATAGGTGAGGTTATAGGGTCCGCTGGAATCATCCCACCAGTTGTAGATAAACGTCGGCCCCCCGTTGCTGTACACACCCTGATCGTTATCAATAATGCAGTTATCTACCGAGCTGGCGCTAAAGTCGGAACCCCCAACTAGACTGATCGCGTAATCGCCACTGCCATTATGGTGCGCGATCAGGTTTCCGCTGACCATGAATACCGAAGCGTTACCAAGCACAATTCCTCCCCAGCCATTGGATAGGGTTCCCGTGCCTGCGGCATTGGCGCCGATCATGTTCCCCTGGATCGAACCAGTTGCGAGAGTGGTGATATAGATTCCGTTGTTAGTATTGCCGGAGATCAGGTTGCCTTGTCCGGTGCCTATGTTGCCAATTGTCACTGACTGACCGTTGTCCACCCCGATGCCATCCGTATTCGCCACAGCGAAGACGCCGCTCGCATCTGTGCCGATCTTGTTGCCATAGATCGTCGTGCCGCTGGACGAATTGCTGTAGATGTAAATACCTGTCGCATTGCCAGAGATGAGGTTGCCCTCGCCTGTTGCCGACCCTCCAATGGTTAGCCCGGTACCTCTTTCAATGTAGATACCGCTACCGTTGCCAATAGCCGAGCTACCTGCTGCGTTGGTGCCGATATAGTTACCCTTAATAGATACATCGGAAACCGACGCGCCCCTTTGCCATATGCCACCGCCGTTGCCAGAAATCAGGTTGCCTGCCCCGGCAACGCTGCCCCCGATCGTTGCTGATCCGTTTCCGAGTTCAATACCGTACATACCGTTCCCAATGGCGGCAGTCCCGGCGGCATTAGTGCCGATTTTATTGCCTTGTACAATCAGGGTTGTTCCGAGCGAGTAGATACCATTGTATGCGTTGCCCGAAATAAGGTTGCCTGCCCCAGCAACTGTGCCGCCGATGGTTGTCGCTGAGCCAGCATTAACGATACCATCATTATTCGCTATGGCGCTCATTCCAGTGATATTAGTGCCGATATAGTTGCCTTGGATCAAAGTGTTAGCGGGGAGGCCGTATCCCCCACTATTTGTGATCAAGATGCCCTGACCAGTGTTACCGGAGATCACATTGCGCTCTGCCAATGTGGTTCCACCGACAGTCACACCGGAGGTGGCATCTATACTGACACCGACATTGTTGGCAATAGCCGCGTTGCCTGCCGCATTCAGGCCGATCAGATTGCCCTTCACCATGCTCCCCGATGTACTGTTGTACAGTTTGACCCCAAACATTGAATTTCCCGAGATCAAGTTGCCGTCTATGGTATTCGCACCGGAGTCGGTTAACAAAAGGATGCCATACAAATTTGCAATCGCAGCATCGCCTGTCGCGTTTGTACCAATTATATTGCCCTGAATTAAATTACCACTTGCGGCGTTATTGAACATTATCCCATACGAGTTACCGGAGATGATGTTGCCCTGCCCGGCAATGACTCCGCCGATGGTATTATTATTCGATCCTTCAATGTAGATGCCACGGACATTACCAGATGCAACGCTGCCATCCGTGCCAATATAGTTATTCTCGATGTGCGCACCACTGGTACCAACGGTCAGCACAATAGCCGAGTTGGCACCAGTCAACACCAAACCTTTGATGGTTGAATTATCTGCCTGGACACTGAATATGTCGAATAACCCACTATTGATTCGGATCAGAGGAGTGCCGGCATAGACGGGCTGAGATGTGCCATCGATCACTACACTCTCGGTGATGGACAGGCCACTTGCCAGATTAATCGTCTGCGCGCCGCCTCCGCCAACACTGAAGATGATTGTATCTGCGCCAACCATCCCAGCGATACATTCGCCTGCCAATACGCCAGACGCTGCATTCGTGTTGGCCGAGGTGATGGCCTCACGCAGGGTACACTGTCCGTCGTCAGCGGCAACGTCGGCTGTGCTGTTGACAGTGATGATACTGGCAGCACGCGCACGGGTCGGGAAAGCAGCGTTGCCAATCAGCACAGACAGCATTATCACAACGATGAGCAAAACTGAAAATACACGAGAAATTGAATTTCTGGAAAACATGGTAGTCCCTCCGATTGTGAAATTATAGACAAATTAGAGCTTTATTATTATGTTACATTATTTCACTTTACGGACTTTAATAATGAAATACAATGATAAAAGTCACGTATAAAGTTAATAATCATCCTACGTAATTAACCCAAGTTGCTACCTACCAAAGGAAAGTGATGCTACAAGCGAGCACAAAAAGCGCAACTTTGATTTCAAAACCTTTGGCAGTAACGGCATGAATAGATTTAGGTAATAAGCGTTCAATTAGACT
>JABFSL010000053.1 GCA_013140605.1 Anaerolineales bacterium | reverse complement strand
GGTCATGCAAAAATGTATACACGGTTTGCCACCCAATTATTGGAAGCGCATAAAAAAGGATATGTCAAGCGCGCTTAATATTTTGTTACAGACTCACAGACGGGAACGGATGTCGTTGGCTGAGTGAGAGTCCGCGCGTGAGGGAGGACGGGTGGGGTGCATAAACTGAAGCAACTGATAAAATAAAAACAACAAGGAGCAATGATAATAAATGAAGCACCTAGTTGAGTTCCGATCGTATGCTCTGAAACCCGCAAGCCGTAACAAGTTTCATCAACTCGTTGTGGAGCAGTCTGGTCCCATGCTGAAACGCTGGAACGTGGATGTGGTTGACTTCGGTCCATCCGCCCACGATGAAAACTCCTATTATCTCATCCGCCGATATGACAGTCTCGCCCATCGTCAGCAGAGTCAGGATGCCTTTTACGGCAGTGACGAGTGGAAACAGGGTCCGCGCGAGGCGATCATTGCCTTGATCGAGAGTTCCACAGAGTTTGTGCTCGAGCTGGATGATGTCATCGTGCAAGGGCTGCGGAGTCAACGATCTCTGTAACAGACAAACAGGCGGGTTTTGCTTAGGATTTGCGTAAAAACAACTTCCCGATTTTGAACTTCTGGCAATCCTATACTCGGTGCGGACTAAAGTCCTGCCTCAGTTCGTGAAAGTCGGCCAAAAGCCGACTAGCCCCGCAGGGGCTTTTATGTACTGAGGCAGGGATTTATCCCGCCGATTCCCGCGAGAAAACGGAAGTTATTATTGCATGACTTCTTAGTCCCCTCTTTTGATACAATGAAACCACAGCACTCTCGTATCCCTCGGTAGTGTGAAAAGGAGTCGATCTAATGCCCGAAAATCTGAGCGAAGAAATTGTCCCGCCAAAGTACGACGGGATAGTAAAAGAAGGGGCTCAAAACGTCACACAAAAAGATGTCGAAAAAGTGGTCAGCAGGTCTGAAGAGATACAAAGGAAATTCAGCGCCAAAGGTCCGCTGGCGCGGTTCGTGGAAGACGGCAAACTGCTGCTCGCCATCGTCAAGGATTACTGGGCTGGGGCGTATCGTCAGGTCCCTTACGGCGTGATCGCATCAAGCGTCTTCACGCTGATCTATGTGCTTAATCCATTTGACATGGTTCCTGACGTGTTGCCGCTCATCGGTCAACTGGATGATGTGGCGGTCCTGGGCGCCTGCCTGCTCCTGGTCGAAAATGATCTGCATAAATATAAAGATTGGAAGTTGGGGCAGGAGTAAAAAAGGTGATGAACTTGAATGTAGATCCAGTCCCCTATCCGCCCGCTATTTTCACCTTGTACCCCAGCTTCTGTAAAACATCCGCAATCTTCTCACGGTGCTCCCCCTGAATTTCGATCACGCCATCTTTGATCGTCCCGCCCGTACCGCATTCCTGTTTTAATTTCTTCGCCAATGCTTTCAGATCATCTTCGGAAAGGATTAGCTTTTTCACCAGCGTAACAGCCTTGCCTGCGCGTCCGCTGGATTCACGATGCAAATATATAGTCTGCTGTTGTGGAGGCAATGATCCCCCTCTTCCTGAGGGAGTCCCCTTCGGGGATGATAAGGGGCTGGGGGTGAGGGCTTTCTTGCGCAGGTCCCCTTCTTCAGAAGACCAAACCGTTTTACTTTTATTTGACATAGTCCCCATTATAGCGAAAGAACAAAATAATGCCTGCGAAAAAACACACGAGCTTTGACAGAACCAGCGGTTCCTGTACAATATAAATCATGGATGAAGAAACACTTCGCGCTCTCAACTTTTTACTCTCCCGCCTTGAGCGAATCTCCGCTGATTCAGCGGTGGCGTACCGCGCCAGCGGAGTCCGCGGGGCAATGCTGAGGGTGGTGGAAAAACTCGAAGAGGGCCGACCAGTTTCAGGTCAGGATGTGAAGCGCTTGACCGATAGGGCATATCTCCTTCTGCAAAAAGCGGCCAGGGAGAAGATCCGCTAGAAATAAAAAACTCCCCGAGACTTTCATCTCGGGGAGTTTTCAGTGTTCAGTGTGAATTATTAGCTGACTACAACTACGTTAGTAGCCTGCGGACCCTTGGGGCCTTTCTCAACGGTGAATTCGACTTTCTGACCTTCTTCAAGGTTTTTGAAACCGTCGCCCTGGATCGCGGAGAAGTGGACGAATACATCTGCACCGCCTTCACGAGCAAGAAAGCCGTAGCCCTTGCTTCCGTTGAACCATTTGACTGTTCCGATAATACGTTCTGACATTTTTGCCTCCTATGGCAACTTACAAAAAAAAATTGGAGGACCCGGTTCTTTCGCCAGAACAGACAAAACAAAGCGGCTCATGGACTTTTACCCATGAGCCGATGGTTATACTTCCAAAGCGAACTACTGGTATCCGTTTACGGCACTACTTTATCACGTGCCTAATGATGTGTCAATGAAAACGGGATTAGGATTTCACCAAAGTGAATTTGTCTTTTCCGATGCGGTAATTGCCATTGTGCTTCAAGACTTTCTCCACCAATGCTTCGGGAACATCCACATAAGTGAATTTATCTTCGATGCGGATCTTGCCGATGGAACTGCCCTGAATATCGGCGTGATGCGCGATCGTGCCGACAATATCATTTGGGCGCACACCATTTTCCTTGCCTTTATTCAATTTCAAGCGCACCATGCCCGCTTCGTGCGACACTCGCTTGTTGCCTGCGTCACCGCGGTCGTTTCGTCGGCCGCCTTCTCTGCTTTGAGGTTTGCCGCGTCCATACTCACCGCGATCACGGTCGCCACGATAAGGCGTGGAGCGGCTTTCGGACACTGAAACATCAGTCACATTTGCAACGGGGCGTTGCTTCTCGTCTGCGCGGGAGATTTTCAAAGCCGCCGCCGCAATTTCCATTGGATCGTGACCTTCCTCGACCAAACGCGCCACAAGTTCGCGCTCACGTTGAAAACGTCCGCGGCCGAGCCAAATTTTCATTTGTTCCAGTACCTGATTCTCACGATGCTGAAGAATATCCGCTGAGGTGGGGAGTTTCGCAAGTGTAAGCGCCTGCTTGGTCATGTGTTCGATCTCGCGCAATCGGCGTTTCTCGCGCGGCGAGAATAATGAGATGGCAATGCCAGTCTTGCCCGCGCGGCCAGTGCGCCCAATACGATGCACATACACTTCGGCATCATCGGGCAATTGATAATTGAAGACGTGCGAAATATTATCGATATCCAAACCGCGCGCGGCTACATCCGTGGCAACCAAAACTTTAATTTGACCGCTGCGGAATCTGCCGAGGATTTGTTCGCGCGCATTTTGTTCGAGATCGCCATTCAAGGCTTCGGCGGGGAATCCACGCGCGGAGAGCTGACCTGCGAGCTGTCCAGTTTCGATGCGGGTGCGGACGAATATCAACGCGCTGGTAATTGGTTCGATTTCAAAGAGGTTGGTCAGCGCCGCCAGTTTGTCACCCTCATGCACGAGGTAGTAGCGCTGTTCAGTCCCCGACAGGGTCATGGTCGCTTTTTTAATGGTGACAGATTGCGGGTC
The DNA here is from genome assembly GCA_013140605.1 of Anaerolineales bacterium. Taxonomy (GTDB): domain Bacteria; phylum Chloroflexota; class Anaerolineae; order Anaerolineales; family Villigracilaceae; genus Villigracilis. The sequence goes on along the minus strand of JABFSL010000053.1, from coordinate 5,971 downwards.
ACGCATGAAGCGGTCTGCGAGGGAGCGAATCCGTACAGGCATGGTGGCACTAAAGAGCGCAGTCTGCCTGACGGAAGGAGTCGCAGAGAGGATTTCTTCCACGGGTTCGATGAATCCCATGTTAAGCATTTCATCGGCTTCATCCAGCACGACAGTTTTAATCATGCTCAAATCCAAAACTTTTCGCGCAAGCAAGTCAATGATGCGACCGGGCGTGCCTACGACAATATCCACGCCGCGCTTGAGTTGATTGACCTGCGGGCCGTAAGGCTGTCCGCCATAGACAGCAAGCACGCGTGCTTTAAGATGCTTGCCATATTGTTCCATGGCGGCGGCAACTTGAACGGCAAGCTCACGCGTAGGCGCAAGCACAAGCGCCTGTGGCAGTCTTTGATGTATGTAATTGTGAAGTATGGGGAGTGCGAAGGCGGCGGTTTTGCCCGTGCCTGTTTGGGCCTGACCGATCACGTCCACGCCTGTGAGCATGAGGGGGATCATGCCTTCTTGAATTCCAGTTGGCGTTATGTAGCCAAGTTCGACGATGGCCTGCTCCAACTCGGGGCGCAGGTTTAAAGAAGTAAATTCGGTTGTCATCAGATTTCCTTTTCCAATAGTCACCTGTCTTATAGTCACTGGTTGGCTGGTCGCTTGCAAGCGATTCGACAAAAGACTATTTGACTAACGACTACGAGACTAATTGAAATGTTCTGATAACTCCGTATAACTTCCTTCTTGCCAACAAAGTTCACTTTTGCAAGTAAACTCGCCCAACAAAAAAGCCCGAATAAGTTTCATCGGGCTTGCGGTTCTGAGTGATCAAAACAATTTCCCAAAAAATTGCTCTCCATTGAGAGCGAACAAGAGTTTACCACACATTTTTTGGATTCTGTAATCCCGTGCCATATTTAACCATGACTGTAGCAAAGTCAAAACCTTTTTAACGCGAATGTCGCTAAAAAGGCGAAAAACGCGAATTTTTAATTCCTTTCGCGGAAATTCGCTCCATTCGTGCATTTCGCGTTAGCCTGCGCCATACGAACAGGAACTTGTCAAGCGACTTTGCCACAGCCATACATATTTAACTTTTGCTCTTCCCGATTCGACAATTCTGTTAGTAAAGGAAGGAAAATATTGAATTTTCTTAACTTCCGCAATATACTAAACCCAATTTGGGTTGGCGATCTAATAATTATATCCTCTGAGAATAAATGTAAACCAACCGAGCTAAACTCGAAGAAAAGACATCAAGTCTTAATTCGGCTTCCCAGGCAAGGAATATTCATGAAGAATACATTTGTAAAAACCGCGCTTATATTGGGTATCCTCTTTGTATGTGTATTAATTGCTGGAAGTGGAACATACTATTGGCAAAGGGCAATAGCTCAAGAGAACGAGGCTTTCTTAAAACACAGAATAGCAGATTTGGAGCAGAACAACTCCGAATTGCAACATCAGATTGATGAACTTGGACAGCAACTATGCAAGGGAATATGGAAAGATGGGGCATGTACAGTTCTGTCTTGTGGAGATTCTGATGCCAATGAAAAACCCGATGATATCCACATCAAAGGAATCGTCACTTTTACAAACGAGGATGGGGCCATTACAACCATATATGATGAGTGCAATGGATCCAAAACTCAGGTAAATGAAGGGTGGTGCTATGAAAGCCCGGAAGGTAGTGGCAATTATGTGCCTGGCTCACTGGTTTACGATTGCCCATTTGGATGTTTTGAGGGTGCCTGCAATAAATAGTACAAAAATGGAGGTTATATGATTCACCAAAACAAGTTGTCGAATAAACTTCTCTTACCCTGCTGCGTATTTTTTCTGGTTTTTGTTGTGGCCTGTAATACCGCATCTCAGGTTATTTCTCCAGCAAACGCTGTCCCCACTTTCGACGCAAACTTGCTGGGCACAGTCATTGTCCAAACAGCAAATGCAGCCTCCACCCAAATTGCTGCACGCACAACATCGACCTTTACGCCAACACCAACATTTATTAACGCCCCCGAAATATTACCAATAGAAACACTTACACCGTCATCATCCGGTTCTTTTCAACCCGGCGATCCGACCGCAACCCCGCTTGGAAGTGATATCACAGATACTAATTTCATAACTGGTGTGGAAGCCCATGCCGCCAAAGATTATGCGCAGACAGTGGCCTTAATGAGCTCTGCTATCAATACCAACCCAAATCTCGCGCCGCCGTATAGGTATCGCGGCATTTCATATTGGTATTTGGGGAAGTGCAATGAGGCCCTTGCTGATTTTGACCATGCTCTGTCCATAAACCCCGATTACGCAGCTGCCTGGGCTGGCCACGCATTAGCAAACAATTGTCTTGGAAATGAAGAACAGCAACTCCTTGATTATCAAAAGGCATTGTCAATAGACCCAAGCCTTGCTTTTGTACATGCAAACTTAGGAGTATATTATTACGGTCAAGGAAATTACGAAAAGTCCCTGGAAGAATACACTATGAGCGTAGTGATCGATCCATATCGAGCCGGTGCATGGTCCGGTAAAGCCGAAGCGCTGTTCAAACTTGGACAATATGGAGAATGCATTGTCAATGCAAGCAAAGCCATAGAGATAAATCCGGAAGAGTGGCTCGCCTATTCCGACCGTGCTTTTTGTGAGGACTTTGCAGGCAACAATACAGCGGCAATAAAAGACTATCAAATATATATTGCCAACGCTGACGCCAATGCAGTAACCTGGTACAACCTGGGGCTTGCACAACGTAAAGCTGGTGACTATGAAGCAGCAATCGCCTCTTACACCAAAGCTCTTGAGTTAGATCCATCTTATTATCCAGCCTACATCAACCGGGGGCATGTGTATATCCTGATGGAAAAATATGAAAAGGCTCTTGTTGATTACAACAAAGCCCTGGAGCTTGGCGATGTTCCACTCGCCTACTCAGGTCGCGGCGACACCTATTATGGATTAGAAAAATACAGCAAAGCCATCGACGACTATAAAAAGGCAATAGAGTTAAATCCATATGATGCCCATTCTTACTGTTTTCTCTCGCTTTCATATTTTGAGATTCAAAAATATCAAGACAGCATTGATGCCGCTGAAATGTCTCGCGAGATCGATCCAAATTGCGGAGGGCAAAAGCTCCTGGAAACAGAAGCTCGATCATATTATGCATTAGGAAATTACGATCAAGGGCTTGTATACATAAACAAAGCGCTAGCAACAGGTGATTATGCTCTCGGCCATTACTATAGAGGAATTATTTATCAAGCTACAGGAAAAAATCAGGAGGCAATTCAAGATCTGGGGTTATTCCTCTCCTTAATTCAATCCCCAGAATCATTTCAAGACGAAGTAAAAGATGCAAAAGCAAGGCTTGCAAAGCTCAAACAATGAGTTTCTTTATATTTAAATCGTCATCAACACAATGGCGATCAAGGCCGAGCCAATTCCAACCCACTGATTGCGGGTGAGTCGTTCTTTGAGGAATATCCACGCGAGCACGACGGTGGCACCGGGGAAAAGGGAGCTTAATACTGCGGCCACATCCAAACGGCCTGACTGTCCCGCGAGGATGAAGAATAAATTTCCCGAAATATCAAGTATTCCGTTGATCGTTATCATTGGCCATGCAGATGAGTCTTCCACTCTCCATGACGCGCGGGTGATCAACATGTAAACTGTGATCAGGATCATACCGCCGCTGCGCGAGGCGACCATTGGCCAAATCGTTGCTCCAGTGCTGGTGGCTTCGTGCATGACAACAAAATATAGGCCAAAGCCAATGCCTGCAAGCAGGGGCAGCTTCAAGTCTGTAAGATGCGAGAAGATATCCGTCACACTACCTTCGCCCTGGGAGACCATCCACACCGCAAAGAGAGCGAATCCAAACCCGATCAAAGTTAGTAATTTAGGCAGGCCTTCTGTAAACACACCAACAAAAACAGGAAGCATGGCTGCCAGCAATGCAGAGACAGGAGCAGCAATACTCATCAGACCAAGCGTCATGGCTTGATACAAAAGCATCAAACCAATTGTGCCAAATGCTCCCGCAAGCATGGAAAGAAGCCATACTTTAAGATTTGGAACTGACTCACCAAGGATGGCAATTGCTGAAAACAGGACAAAAATACCAACGATCTCGCCATAAAGCACGGCACGATACGCGCCTGTTTTCCGGGCGGCAAGCCCGCCCGTAAAATCACCCGCGCCCCAACCGAGCGCGGCGCCGAGGCCAAATAAAATGGATAGCAATGGATACCTTCCTTGTGATATGGACGATAGACAGTGGACCGTAGACGATGGTCAATGGTCTATCGTCCACCGTCAGACTTTACCCTCTCCAAAACCTTCTGCGCATTCTTCAATAACGGCATATCGATCATCTTGCCATCCAGCGAATATGCGCCCTTGCCTTCTTTTTGACTCGCTTCAAATGTTTCGACGATTCGTTTGGCATAAGCAACCGCTTCATCATTTGGCGTGAACGCGGTTTGGACAGGTTCCACCTGTGCGGGGTGAATGATCTGCTTGCCGACGAATCCCAGCCGCGCGCCGAATTCAGATTCGATCCGCAGGGATTCGATATCCTTGTAATCGATCGTGACAATATCAATCGCCTGTAGATCATTCGCCGCGCAGGCAACAATGACCGCCTGACGCGCATACAGCAATTCAACCGCATCCTTCGTGCGGACCGCGCCAATGGACGCGGCGAAGTCCTCCCCGCCGAAAATGATCGCATCCAAACGCGGATGCGCGGCAATCTCCTTGAGATTCAAAATCCCTTTGGCAGTTTCTACACCAATGAGTATCCGAATCGAATTTACAGGCCAGCCATATTTCAACTCGGCGGCTTCGATAATTTTGCCCGCCCACTCCACCTGCTCAAAAGATTCCACTTTTGGAATCACAATTCCATCGGGATGATACGGAAGCACGATCTCAATATCATCCTTCTCCCAGCCCGAACCGACTGAGTTGATCCGCGCCAATTTTTCGCTTATTCCAAAATCCAATTCCTGCAAAGCTTTTATTATGGTCGCGCGCGCCAAATCCTTTTTATTAATTGCAGTGCCATCTTCCATATCCATGCAAATGGAATCAACTCCGAGAGTGATGGACTTCGTGATCATTTTCCAGTTATCGCCAGGCATGTAAAGTAGTGCGCGTCGTGAATGCATAGGTCTCCAGTTGAAGGTTACAGGTCGGAAGCTTGTCTATCGGATTTTGGTAAAAAGTCCAAACGCTGACCTTTCTTCAAGAACATCGCGGTTCTTTCAAACTCAACCACCACCGTTCCATCCGATTTCTTTCCCCAATGTTTAAATCTCACAATCCCCACGTTCGGCCTGGACTTCGATTCGCGGGTTTCCAACACTTCGGTCTCGGCATAAATGGTATCGTTATGAAATGTCGGGTTGGGATGAGTCACTTTGTCATAACTTAAATTTGCGATGATCGTGCCTTCGCTCAATTCGGCAACCGTCAAACCGACCACCAACCCCAAAGTAAAAATTCCATTTACGATGCGCTGGCCGAATTCTGTGTTCGCGGCAAACTCTTCATTCACGTGCAATGGCTGAGTGTTCATCGTCAACGCAGAGAACAGCACATTATCCATTTCTGTCACCGTGCGCCCCGCCGAATGTTTGAAGTGCATCCCAACTTGCAGATCTTCAAAATATTTTCCAGCCATTTGCTCTCCTAGTTATTGATCTGTGTGATCAGGAATTGCATATCGCTGCAAGCCGCATCCACGCAAAATAAATTAATCCATAGCTCGCCCTGTCCCACACGGATTCCATCAGGCAGAAGAAGCAGATCGTTCTCATCCGCTTCATTGATCGCATTAAACAATTTATCCGTCAGGATCGCGCGAAAATTTACCGCCAAAGATTCCGAGTCCGTGAACGTTGTAACCTGTCCATCCAAAACAGCCTGCACAGGATAATAGACTTTTTCCGCAAACCAATAATCA
>JABFSL010000039.1 GCA_013140605.1 Anaerolineales bacterium | reverse complement strand
GGTTATCGCTCAATGCCGAAAGCAACTTTGAGCCCTCATCCGCGCTGATCTTTCCCTCCTTGATCATCTTTAATATTTTCATTCTTTCTTCAACTGTAGTCATGGCGACCTCCTAACTGTGATGTTACATAACCCTACCCAACAACGGCGGGAACAACTTCTTCACTTGCTGATTGTTCTTCAACTTTTTCCCCGTCTTTGGGGAGTTTGAATTTTATCCAGATCGGTATAACCGAAATCAATAAAACGATTGCTGTCACGGTAAATGGAAATGTAGGGCCGACTCGATCCCACATCTGCGCGCCGATCCACGGGGCAGGCAGTGAGATAACTCCCAAGCTGGTACTGAACAAGCCAAATGCCATGCCTCGATTCTTTTGAGGCACAGCCTTACTAATTAATGACTGGTATGCGGGAGCGGAAACACCCGCGCCCATGCCCGCAAGTCCCCAGCCCAAATAATACATCCACTGACTGCCAGCGGGGATATTGACCAGAACGAACAATGCGCTCGACATCAGAATCATCCCAAGCGCGATGCCCACGCGCTCGCCCGCTTTATCAGAAAGCCAGCCGCCAGGAATAGTGGTCAACATCATTGCCATGCCGAAAAATGACATGACCCAGCCGATCTGCTGAAGCGAAAGTCCGCCGATCTCCTGCATATAAACAGGGAAAAGGTTTTCTGAGAATTGAAATGAAATATCGCGCAAACCATCTGTGACCAGCATCCAGGTGATGAGTCCGCCGGAAAAAATTAAAGTAGCCATTGAAACCAGATTAACTTTCAAACTACTGAATGAAAGTTTCTCCGTCTTTGTAGTTGCATTTTTGGCTGCTTCACGCGCCATGCTTAAACGCATAATCATCGCGATGAAATAAAAGATGCCAGCCGCCAACAACATCAACTTGAAACCGTATGCGCCGGCCATCCACCCGCCGAGCGGAGGTCCGATAACAGAGACGATCATAAAGATGGCCTGTGAAATGCCGAAGACCTTGCCGCGATTCTCCTCACTGGAATGTTCCGCAATGAACGCGTCAAAACTTGGGCCAACCAGCGAACGCGCAACAGCGCCAATCGCCACAGCCAGCAAAAGCCACTGCCATGTGTCCGCAAGAATCAGCGGAATAAAACCGATCACGCCGAAGACACTGCCAATCGCAATCGCGCGCAAACGTCCCAATGTATCGGAGACCCATCCGCCTAAAATTTGTAACAGTAAAGGAACGATCTGCGAAAGCGTAAAGAACAACCCGATCTGCGTGATCGAGGCATCAAGATCTTTTAGATAAAGCGGCATCAGTGAACCATACATGCTTCCGCCAATGTTCGCAAAAATCATCGCTGTTAAAAACAGGATCAGCAATCCACTTAATAAAGGTTTTTTCTTGAGCGTTTCCATTTTTTATCCTATAAAGACTTGCACCTTCTCACCGTCATCGCCATTATCCACATGCACGATCAACGGTTCGGAAATATTTTTCGCCATGGCAATGGCCTGTACAATTTCATCCACGTTTGTATTCTTAAGTCCGCTGATACTGCTGCCGAAATTTTTCAGGAACCAGGCAACAAGCCCAAGCGGGAGCGGAATCGCAATCGTGATATTCCTCGGGAATTCGGTTTGATGCGAACGATCCACATTCACATACAGCCAGCGCGAAGTCCTGCTGCCAGCGCCAAGCATCGTCAGCAAAATTCCAAGGAAGAGCGGCATGGTCATACAGAAGAACCAAAAGTTGAGCCCATTATTTTTTTGGATCCCAAACATCGCCCAGGCGCTCAAGACTGTGAAGATGATTCCAATCGAGAGGAATGCGCCCGAAAAACGCATTGCCCGTCTGCGGACTTGATCAAACTCAGGGGCATCGGTCTTTTCGGAGCTGAAACCTGATTCCGCTTCGATGACTTGAATCTGCTCTTCGGCAGATTCATCCAACGTACGCATCAGGGTTGCCGCTTCCTCGGCGCTGATCTTTCCATCCGCGACCATTTGTAAAATTTTCTTTCGTTCTTCAGAAGACATTACGAGCCTCCTTCCAATGACGTTAATAATTTTTCAGCTTCTTCAGCAGTGATTTTCTTATCCTGCAGCATCTTCAAGATCGTCATTCGTTCTTCATCAGAGGCTTGCTGCGGTCTGGGAGGCATTGGAACGCCCTTTTGAGCTAAATCCCAACTCCAACGGCCAACTTCAAAAACAGCTTTGCCGCGGCCGCGCTGAGATGCACGTCGTTCCGCTTCGCGAGTCTTTTGCTCGATGCGGCGCGCGGCCTCGTCAAGTTTACGCTGAGCACGCTGGGTCGCCTGTCCAACCTGGCGTGAAATACGGTCGCCAAATCCAGACCAATCCATACCAATGCCTGCGAAGTTTCCAAAATCTTCCGCAGTTTCTCCAGCATCTGCCTGATTAGTCACACGGATATTACCGCCCGCATTTAATGTCACAATGGCAGAACCGTCGCCAAGAACGACTGTACGCGAAGTGGCATCTTCATCTTTATCAACGCCCTTCCATTCGATATCAATTTCATCGGCATTGAGAGTCAGCGTGGCATTGGCCTTTGGCGGCATGACCAGCAAAACATCATTTCCCGCAGAAACAGAATAGGTATTGCCTGCCTGCGGATTAAGATAAAGCACAACATCGTCGGCCACATTGGCGTTCACACTTCCGCGCACATCGCGCAAGGCAAGGTCGTTGGCAACCGACTCGAGCGAGACATTTCCATCCACATCACGGATGGACACATCGCTCTGAGCATTTTTGACGGATAAATTTCCCTTCGCGCCGCGCAGGCTAAAGTCAGATTGGATCGTGTCTATCGCAACCGAATCCACATCACGGATGGAAAGATCGCTTTCGATCTCTTTCAACTCAATGCTGCCCATCACCCCGCGAATGGATGCATCGCCTTCGATGTGCTGAATCAAAACAGATGCGGATTTTGGAACGCGCAGCGACACATCGCCTTCACAGGAAATGGTCACCTTATCGCCATCCTGTTTGCACTGCATTCCCTCCTCATCATCACACTTGAGCAGGATATCATCCCCCTCCCAACCAACAAGGCTGAGGTCACCGCCGATATTTTCAATTAAAATTTTTGGTGTGCGTCCTGCAGAAATTGTTTTAGACATGGCTTATATCTCCTCACCGCGCAAAATGCGCATGGCTTGATCGGCAGTGATCTTGCCGGCTTCAAGGTCGGCAATGGTGCTGCTGCGAATGTCGGCTTCTATTTCAGGGGCTTCATCCTTGCCAGGCTCATATCCCAAAGCGCGGATGATCTCATGCAGACGATTGCGAATGGTCGGATAGGATAATCCGACCTCCTGCTCCATGCGATTGATCTTGCCTTCACAGCGAACGAAAGTGAAGACAAACTCCAATTGTTCGGGAGTCAAATTCGAGAACTGTCCCGAGACAAAATTCCCTTCAATGGTTGTGTCGCAGGATGAACAGTGCAGCCTGGCAATCGTCAACTCAGACTGGCAGATCGGACAACTAGTAGGTGCAGGGCGCATATTTTTGATCCTCCAAATTCTTCAATTTGCTTATGAATTTACTGGTAACATTGAGGGTATAAAAAATTTTCATTTATATACCAATCTTTTTGGTCTTACCGCGCGTAAAAGCCATTTGACTTGTTTGTAACGGCAAAGCATGGCGGGCCTGCAATTTCTCGCCGCTTGTCACCATCCATGCACCAAGAGAATATAGAAAGCGCCTGGTAGAAAACCCGTTTGAGAGTTTCCAGGCCAGACAGTTATCCACTTCTTCTTGAGCTTTCTGCTTCGCAATCACCAATAAGCTTTCAAGATGAAAATCGTTCACGATTAATCTCCTTTCACAAACAAAAAGAGGAAAAAACACAGCTAAAGGCCAATTTTTAATATTCGCTTTGTATTTCTGGCAAAATTATATCCACAATTTAAATTTTGTCAAGAATAAAATTAATAATATCAACATTTACTTCAATATAATTGATAAGTTCTTGAAAAAATCAATATTTTTCCTGTTTTGGAGGTTGAATCCATGATCCGCTCTATATTTTTCTCGCCCGGCAAGCCCACCCGCATAGATATTCCCCCGGAAGAATTCCCCCGTCTCATCCGCGACAGGCGCGGGTTACTCTGGGTGGACTTTGTCGCCGAGCCGCCAGATAAAGCCATGCCGATACTGCAAAGTTTCAATTTTCATCATCTGGCAATAGACGATGCATTACAGGAAACCCACGCGCCGAAGATCGATGACTGGGGAGACTATCTTTACATTGTCTTGAACTACATGCATCTCGTAAAAAGCACAGATCCATGGGATACAGAAATTGACGAGCTGGACATCTTCCTTGGCCGCAATTATGTCATCACACATCACGACAACCCGGTGGATTCCATCGATGAAACGTGGAATATATGTCAGCGCGATCCACGTTACGCCAAAGATGGACCTGACCACCTGCTGTACAAGATCATCGACGCCACCGTCATGAACTACATGCCGATCATCGAGAAGATAGATGAAGAAATAGACTGGATCGAAGACCAGGTATTTGACCGTCCCAGCTCACAAACGCTTGCACGGCTGTTCACACTCAAACGCGTCCTGCTCGCCATGCGCCGCATCCTTCTTCCGCAGCGCGAAGTGCTCAACAAAATGGCACGGGATGATTTTCAAGTCATCGATCAAAAAGACCGCATCTTTTATCGCGACATTTACGATCATCTTGTACGCCTGCATGATGTAAATGAAAGTCTGCGCGACCTTGTCGGCGGCGCGTTGGACACCTATTTATCTGTCATCAACAACCGTATGAACGAAGTGATGAAAACCTTAACCATCATCACCACCCTCTTCATGCCTTTGACTTTTGTTACAGGATTTTTTGGGATGAACTTCTTCGCCGCAAATCCACCCTACGGAAACTGGACTCTGCCCACGGTCTTCTACGGGACCCTAAGCCTGATGCTGCTTACCCCGATCATAATGTTCTTCTGGATGCGCCGCCGTACCTGGGTGTGAATCCGTTTTCATCCGTTTTAAGTCGTTGACAAAATCCTTGACACAGAACAGGCGTTCGAGTATCATTTGTAGCACAAATGAGCGAAGAATGCTCACCCGGTGCCAGCATAGCTGGCAGGAGGCTTAAAATGATGATGGTTAGAAAAAGCAAAGGTTTAGGCGAACGCCACCAAAAGATCATCGAGTTTATCGATGGATATCAACGCAAATTCAAACACTCACCCTCAATCCGCGAGATTGGTGAGCATTGCGATATTTCCTCCACTTCTGTTGTCAATTATTATCTTGATCAACTTGAGAAGAGCGGGCATATCGAGCGCGACCGCAAGATCTCACGCGGCGTCAGGTTAACGTCCCCCGCCATGCCTGTTGGCGACATGTTCCGCGTTCCCATGATGGGCGTTATTCAAGCTGGTGAGCCCATCCCCGTCCCATCCAATACAGATTTCAATTCCTTCACCCCTGAAGACTCAGTGGAAATTGCCACATCCCTCATGCCAACAAAGGAAAAAGGCAAGGAATTATTTGCGCTTAAAGTACAAGGGGAATCAATGATAGACGCAATGGTCAACGATGGCGATATTGTCATCCTCAAGCCCACCCAAGATGCGCGCAACGGCGACATGGTTGCAGTCTGGTTGTCAGATCGCAACGAAACCACTTTGAAATTCTTCTTCAAGGAAAAAGATAAATATCGCCTGCAACCCGCAAACCCAACCATGAAACCGATCTACATTGATAAGAACGAATCCCTTGAAATCAAAGGTAAAGTGGTTATGGTCATTCGAAAAGTGGAACGATACAATTAATTGAAAAATAAGCAAAATAAAAAAGACGACTCTTGCGAGTCGTCTTTTTTATTTTGCAGTTGTAAAATTATTCGATTACGACGTTCGCGCCAGCTTCGTCAAGCTTCTTCTTTGCGTCAGTAGCAGCATCTTTGCCAACAGCGGTGAGAACTTTTCCGCCGGCGGTTTCAGCGAGAGTCTTGGCTTCGCCGAGGCCGAGGCTGGTCAATTGGCGAATGACCTTGATCACGTCAATCTTCTTGGCACCAGGATCCTTGATGACTACGTCGAATTCAGTCTTCTCTTCGACGGGTTCAGCAGCGGCGGCAGCGCCACCAGCGGCAGCAACAGCTACAGGAGCGGCGGCGGAAACGCCCCACTTTTCTTCGAGTAATTTTACGAGATCAGCCGCCTCGAGGACGGAAAGTGTGGATAATTCATCCACGAGTTTTGCGAGCTTGTCAGACATTGTTTAGCACTCCTTGCTAAGTAAATTGAAATTTGAATCTTTTGCGGGAAAACCCGCTGAAAGTTGAAATTAGGCCGAAACTTGTGCGCTTTCAGAATGCGCCTTGATAACAGCCGCGAGACCACGCGCAGGTTCTGCGAGTGTGCGGACGAGTTTGCTGGCGGGAGCCTGCAAAACGCCGAGCAATGTTGCACGCATAACGGGCAACGGGGGCATCTCAGAAAGCGACTTCACTTGTGCGGGGTTCAAGGACTTGCCGCCCATGATACCGCCCTTCACTTTAACGAACTCATTGCCTTTAATTGCGTCAGTCAATGCTTTCGCAGTGGAAGCCGGATCTTTGAACGCGAACGAGATGGCCGTGGACTTCACGAGATAATCTGCAGGGATTTCCATGCCATGCGCTGCAAACACGCGGCGAACAAGTGTATTCTTTACGATATGGAATTCACCGCCAGTTTCACGGATCTTCGCGCGGATTGCGTCGATGGATTTCATCTTCGCGCCGCTATATTCCACAAGAATCACTGCCTCACTGCGCTTGACCCAATCTTCATATTGGACCTGCACTTCTTCCTTGCGTTGTTTAGAAATTGCCAAAGGGTATTCACCTCCTTTCAATTAAAAAGTCTTTGCCACTTACACAGGCAAAGACTTTTAGTCCCGGGAGGGAATCAACGCAAAGAACGCGCTGAATTTTTCTATCAGTCTCCACCTGAGCAGGAAATTAAGTCCCGTAATTTTGGGACACCCGCCTTCAACGGCGAAGTGGTTGTAATGATTTAACGAGTACTGCTACTCGGCACCATCCATATGTTCATTCGGATCCATTTTCATACCAGGACCCATGGTTGTTGTAACGGTAATACGTTTTACGAAGTTACCTTTCGCGCCTGAAGGACGAGCCTTATTAACCGCATCCATCAGAGCTGCGTAGTTTTCTATGAGTTTATTGACTTCAAACGAAGCCTTGCCAATTGAAACGTGAATGTTATTGGTCTTATCAAGACGAAATTCCACACGACCAGCTTTTGCTTCCTTAATGGCGCGTTCCATATCCGCAGCGCTGACAACTGTGCCAGCTTTCGGATTCGGCATGAGACCGCGAGGGCCAAGCACACGACCCAAACGACCGACCTTGCCCATCGCATCAGGAGTGGAGATCGCGACATCAAAATCAAGCATGCCGCCTTCGATCTTCTTCATGGTTTCATCATCATCGGCAACAAGGTCCGCGCCAGCCGCACGAGCGGCAACAGCGCCTTCACCTTGGGCAAAGACGAGCACGCGAACAGTCTTGCCCAACCCGTTGGGGAGCACAACTACATCGCGCAATTGTTGATCTGCCTGACGGGAATCAAGCGTGGTTCGCATGTGAATTTCTACTGTGGAATCGAATTTGGTAATCGAAGTTTCCTTCGCAAGCGCAATTGCTTCGCGAGCGGAATATACCTTGTCAATATCAACCTTGGCAGCAGCTGCCGTGTATTTTTTTCCGTGTTTGGTCATTTTATCCTCCGTGGTACAAACGGACAGCCGAAGCCGTCCTCCCACCAAATTAGTCGGTTACCGTAATACCCATGGAGCGGGCGGTACCTTCGACTTGTTTCATCGCGCCTTCAATATTGATGGCGTTAAGATCCTTCATCTTCAACTCGGCAATTTCCTTGACTTGAGCGCGAGTCACCTTGCCAACTTTATCCTTGTTTGGCACGCCGGAACCTTTTTCGATCTTGGCCGCTTTGCGGAGCAAAACTGCGGCAGGCGGGGTGCGCAACACGAAAGTGAACGAACCATCTGTGTAAATAGTGATTTCCGCGGGAAGAGTCTCACCCGGACGATTGGAAGTACGAGCGTTATATTCCTTGCAGAAAGCCATGATGTTGATACCATGACTTGCCAGCGCGGGACCAACGGGAGGCGCAGGATTTGCCTTGCCAGCCTCGAGCTGAAGACGTACGATTGCTTTTAGTTTCTTTGCCATTTTGACATAACTCCTTTGTGGTTTTAGCGGGTCATTTTGGGAGACCCTCCCACCGCATCAGACCTGACTGAGGCCTGCTACTGTCCAATTAAATTTTTCTACCTTATGCTTTTTCGACCTGCAGGAAATCCAATTCCACAGGTGTTTCACGTCCAAAGAAGCTCACCATTACACGAACCTTTGTACGCTCCATATCGATCTCAGCAACCACGCCACGAAAATCGTTGAATGGCCCATCCACAATGCGGACACGCTCACCAACCTTGAAAGATACCTTGACCGTGGGTGCTTCCGCTTCCATGCGCTTAACGATCTGCGCAACTTCTTCGGGGCGCAGCGGCGTGGGATTATTTCCCATACCAACGAAGCCGGTTACACCAGGCGTATTGCGAACCACATACCAAGATTCTTCCGAGAGCGCCAGATTTACAAGCACATATCCCGGGAAGATATGACGTTCCACAGTTTTACGCTTGCCATCTTTGACTTCGATCTCTTCCTGTGTGGGAATGACCACATCAAAGATCTTGTCTTTCATGCCCATGGTCTCAATACGCTGTTCAAGGTTATGACGCACCTTATTCTCATAACCAGAATAACAGTGGATCACATACCATGCGGGGCCTTCGACTGCCACCTCAACAGAAGGCAAATCGGTGGGAATCTGCGTCTCGGAACGGGTGGCAGGTTTCGGGTCCGAAGAAGAAGCGATAGGCGTCACATCCGCAGAAGCAACCTGCTCCTCGGCTTGTTCATCCATCGGTTCCTGTTCAAACTTCTCTTGTGGTTCCGGTAAATCCATCAGATCCTCAATTCAAAACTAAATACCCAACACCACATTCAGCAAGTTGCTTGAGAGAAAATCGATCAGCGCAAGGAATGCGCCCACGATCACCATAACCACAAGAACAAGCCAAGTAAGGCGTCTTGCTTCAGGCATGGTCGGCCAACTTACTTTGCGAAGTTCACCCGTAGTTTCACGGAAATAACGCTGTACCGCGTTTTCGCTTTTCTTGACTTTCTTTTTCTCTTTCTCAGCCAAGGCATTACTCCTTCTATAATTGACGGCTAAAACGCCGCAAAACGCGGCGTTTGCCACAGGCAGGCCAGGTAGGAATCGAACCCACAACCGCTCGTGTTGGAGACGAGAGCTCTGCCAATTGAGCCACTGGCCTATGTAGGGTGAGGATTATACCTCACCCTTTATTACTTAGCTATTACTTGGTCTCGCGATGCTGTGTATGCTTGCGGCAGCGCGAACAATACTTGTTGAATTCCAACCGATTGGGATCATTACGGCGATTCTTTTCGGTGGTGTAATTGCGCTCTTTGCAGTCATTACATTGGAGCGTAATTACGGGACGAACATCTTTCTTCTTGGATGCCATTTTACTACCTTCTTTTCTTACTGAATGATTTTCGTAACGACACCCGCACCGACGGTGAGACCGCCTTCACGAATAGCGAACTTGGAACCCTGCTCAAGTGCTACAGGGACAATCAACTCGACTGTCAGGTTCACATTGTCCCCAG
>JABFSL010000003.1 GCA_013140605.1 Anaerolineales bacterium | reverse complement strand
GGGATTTTTTATTTTAGTTGCGCCATCATAAGCATCTGGTTTATACTTGTGCGCATGGCGATTCCTGAAAAAATCGGGCGATACAAAATCAAATCTGAACTTGGCCGCGGCGGTATGGCAACTGTCTACCTTGCGTACGATCCCAGTTTCGAGCGCGAGGTTGCGATCAAGATACTGCCGCTTGAAATGCTGCATGATCCACAATTTCATATACGCTTCGAGCGTGAGATCAAACTGGTGGCCGCGCTGGAGCACCCATCCATTGTGCCGGTCTATGATGTGGGCGATGAAGATGGACAGCCATATTTTGTCATGCGCTATATGACCGGCGGATCGCTTTCAGCGCGGATCGCGAATGGCAGATTCCCCCTTGAGGATGCCGCCCGCATTGTTGAAAAGATCGCGCAGGGGCTTTCATTTGCCCATAAAAAGGGCATTATTCACCGCGACCTTAAGCCCGATAATATTCTCTTTGACGAGAACGACGAGCCGTTCATCTCGGATTTCGGCGTTGCCAAATTGACAGAAGCCTCTGGCGGCTTGACTGGAGGCGGAGTCGTCGGCACGCCCGCCTACATGAGTCCCGAACAGGCTCAAGGGGCGGATGTCGATATCCGCAGCGATGTCTACGGCCTGGGTGTGATCGTTTATCAAATGTTGAGCGGTCAACAACCTTATAAGGCTGATACGCCAATGGGCGTGGTCATCAAACACGTCACTGAGCCTGTCCCTGAAATTTTGAATGTTTGCCCGGACCTGCCGCTTGAAGTTGACATCCTTATAAAAACCGCCCTCGCAAAAGATAAAAATAAGCGCTACGCCACAACAGTGGATCTTGCAAAGGCGCTGAACCTGATTGCTTTTGGAAATGAAGGCAGTCTTACTTTTAATACGAACAGCGGCCGCTCAGATTCAAATACTGGACAATCTCGTGGAAGAATGGGCGCGCTTGTTGTGGGGATTGTTTTTTTTATCGCGGTCATTGGATTTTTTCTGCTGCGGAATCAATTATCCATTGCTGAACGCCCCACGGCAACTCCATCTCTCACGCCGACATTGGTAACGGTCACTCTCCCGCCGACATTGGAAACGGCAACTTTGGAAGTGGCTACACTGGCTTTTGCGCCGTTCTGTTCCGAAAATTTGGTTATCCCAACTCCTTTGATAAAGGAGACCAACTATGTTTGTCTCAAGAGACGTCCCTATACAACGATCACCATACCGGAAGGCGCAACCTTTGAAGTGATAGACCCCAAAGGACAGGCATCCTGCATTTTTGAAGCTACGAGTAAGGGAAGAACCATCCTGTCTTGTTCCGGTCCGTCATTTCTCGAGTATGACTTGAAAGTTTGCGTTCCGCCTGTGATCGAAAATTCTGATCTCAATCAATGCTCACAAGGCAATACCTTCGACTCGACCAATCAGTGCTGCATTGCCGCGCCACCGGAAGGCGCAGGCTGCACCATCTTTGTGGTCAAACTAAAAGGTTGTTGACATCAAACCGGGCACAAAACGCCCGGTTTTCTTTTCCCGAAGCGCGGTGATAAAATAACTCAATGGGAATTCTTTACCTCGTCGCCACCCCGATCGGAAATCTTGAAGATATATCGCCTCGTGCTTTGCGCATCCTGCGCGAATCAATTCTCATCGCCGCCGAGGATACACGTCATACCGGCACATTACTCAAACACTTTGAAATAAAATCCCAACTCACAAGTTATTTTGAACACAACAAGCTCAACAAGCTGGATTTCATTCTTGAAAAACTTTCACAGGGTGATGTGGCTTTGGTTTCGGATGCGGGGACACCGGCCATCAACGACCCCGGCTATGAACTGGTAAAAGCCGCCCTCGCCTCAGGCTTCGACGTTCGGCCTGTTCCCGGTCCCTCATCCCCCATCGCCGCTTTGACAGTTTCCGGGCTCCCCACTGATTCATTCCTATACCTTGGCTATCTCCCCAATAAATCAACTGAACGCCGCAAATATGTAGGTCAGGTTTCCAACCTGACTTATACACTTATTTTTTTAGAATCCCCTCACCGCATCGTTGACTCGCTCGAAGACCTTCTCTCCGTTCTCGGTGACCGCCGTATCTGCGTCGCCCGCGAAATGACCAAACTCTACGAAGAATACTGGCGCGGACCAGTCAGCGGCGCGATTCAATATTTCAAATCCAAAGACCCGCGCGGAGAATTTACTTTGGTGATCGAAGGGAAAAAGACCGAAGACCGTGGACGATGGACAGAGGAAGACTTGTTGAAGGCCATCAAAAAAGAGTTACAAGCGGGCAAATCTGCAAAAGAAATTTCCATTGAATTGGCCGAACAAAGCAGTTGGAATAAAAAAGAAGTGTACAGTCTGGTAAGCATACTCAAATGAATAGGAGTCTTGAATGACAGATGAAATAAAAAAACCAGAAGTTAAGATAATAAAAGAAACACGGGAAGTGAAAGAATCAACTGCCCAAAAAAATCCCACTACTGACCATTTGGTGGAGACCAGACACTCGGTCAGGATTGGCGGCAAAGAAGTCAAATATACCGTTGTCAGCGGGACAATTGTCCTTAAAGAGGAAATCGTCGACAAAGGCACGGAGATCGAAAAACCGCGCGCACAAATCTTTTTTACCGCCTACACCAAAGATGGTGTGAAGGATAAATCCAAACGCCCGATCACATTCTCCTTCAACGGCGGACCTGGCTCCTCGTCTGTGTGGCTGCACATGGGTGTTTTGGGACCGCGCCGCGTTATCCTGACCGACGAAGGCGAAATGCCCCCGCCTCCGTTCAAACTGACCGATAACCAATATTCCATCCTCGATGAAACCGACCTCGTTTTCATCGACCCAATGAGCACAGGCTTTAGCCGTCCCGTGGAAGGTGAAAAATCCGCGGAGTGGCACACTTTCACAAAAGACATCGCATCTGTCGGTGACTTTATCCGCTTGTACACTACGCGCTACAATCGCTGGCTCTCACCGAAGTTCCTCGCGGGCGAATCCTATGGGACAACACGCTCCGCTGGACTCTCGGGATATTTGCAGAACCGTCACGGCATGTTGTTGAATGGACTGATGCTCATCTCAGCCGTACTTGATTTCTCCACGATTGACTTCAACCTCAATAATGATCTTCCGTATATTCTTTTCGTCCCGGCGTATGCGGCCACAGCCTGGTATCACGGCAAGTTGAGTTTCAAAGCGCCGCTGGAAGCCGTAATCGCGGAAGCGGAAGAATTTGCAAAAGGCGAATATGCATCAGCGTTGCTTAAGGGCGCGTCGCTTACGCCGGAAGAACGCGCCAACATCGTCGAGAAGCTTTCACACTACACGGGCATCTCACAGGAATTTATCGAGCGTTCGAATCTTCGCATCCTTGACCGTCACTTCTTCAAGGAACTTCTGCGCGAGCGCGGAAAAACCATCGGCCGCCTCGACAGCCGCTACACCGGCATCGACCGCATCGGTGTCACAGAATCCTATGAATATGATCCGCTGTTCGCTCAGGTCTCAGGTCCGTACACGGCGGCGTTCAATGATTACATCCGCACCGAGTTGAAATTCGAAACAGATATGCCTTACGAAATTCTCAGCGATAAAGTCTGGATGAATTGGTCGTATGAATATTTCCAAAATCAATATGTCAACGTCGCCGAGACTTTGCGCCAATCCATGACCTTCAATAAATATCTCAAGGTCTTTGTCGCCAACGGTTACTTCGATCTCGGCACGCCTTACTTCGCCACCGAACACACCTTCGATCATCTCGGCCTCGACGAATCATTGCGCGGTAACATCCGCATGGCCTATTACAACGCGGGCCACATGATGTACGTCCACATGCCTTCGCTCAAAGAGATGAAGAAGGATCTAACGAAATTCATCAAGGACGCGAGTTAAATTAAAGTAACACCTCCGAGGTCTTTAAGACCTCGGAGGTGTTTTGGAACCTATGAACCTAGACGATCTCGACCTCTTCCAAAAAATAGATACCCGAAACATGCTTGCCCAAATTGACGGCCTGCCCGATCAACTTCAACAGGCATGGGAATTGGGGCAGACTCTGCCGCTGCCTGATTTTGCCGATATCCAAAATATTGTCATCGCTGCGATGGGAGACTCAGCGGTCAGTGCTGAACTGGTGGCCGCTTCTGTTTTCTCGAGCATTCATCTCCCCGTGACAGTCCACCGCGGCTATGGCCTGCCCGCCTTTGCAAGCGGACAACAGACTCTCGTCATCTGCGTTTCCCATTCAGGCAACACCGAAGAAGTCTTGGACTCCTTTGAAACCGCTGTAAAAAATGATTGCAGTATTATCGTCATTTCCACTGGCGGCGAATTGACCAAACGCGCAATTGAAATAAATATTTCCGCATGGAATTTTGATTATGAAGGACTGGACACCACGGCGATTGCCTTTCCATTTGGATTATTGCTCGCGCTGTTCTCCCATTTGGGATTCGTTCCAAATCCCACTACTGATGTAGTCGAAGCGATTTCCATGATGAAGCGCTCCCAACAACACATCCGCGCGGATGTGTTTGCCGCGAAGAATCCTGCCAAGCGCTATGCGGGTCAACTGGTGGGGCGTTGGGTCACGTTTGTAGGGACTGAAAATCTTGCCCCGGTTGCAAGGCGCTGGAAAACGCAGATCAATCAACTCGCCAAAGCGGGTGCAAATTTTGAAGTTATTCCCGAAGCAAACCACAATACGCTGACTGCCACGATTAACCCGAACCAGACACTCAACGCCCACACAATGACTCTCTTCCTGCGTGCGCCATCTGACCATCCGCGCAACAGATTGCGGTCAGACTTAATGCGCCAGGCGTTCATGCTGGAAGGCTTGAATACAGATGTGATTGACGCGCGCGGAGATTCCCTGATCGCCAATTTATGGACATTAATTTTGTTTGGTGATTACATGGCCTATTATCTCGCCATGGCCTACCGCGCTGACCCCTCTGAGGAAACTATTGTTTTGAATTTCAAGCGTTCATTGTAAGTCATGTCGTTGCGAGGAGGGTGATCGTCCCGACGAAGCAACCTCCAATTCTACTTGGAGATTGCTTCGGGGCTACCGCCCCTCGCAACGACATGATAGATTACGCAAACTGTTCCAAATTGACCGCCACCAATGGCAGCGCTTCGTCCACGAATTTTTCGAGGGCGGGGCGCTTTTTGGTGTGGCTGTAAAGCGAGGCCAGCCCATAAATTGCCCAGGTGGCAACGGTTGCGGGAATTTCAGAGGGGACTTTTGATTTCGATTGCTCCAGCCAATGAGATAACAAACCAAATATTTGTTGCTTGATCTGTGTTTCAACCAGCGATTCAAATTGCTGGTGGGGCTGAGCGCAGCTTGTATGGATTCTCCCGAGGAACTCGCAGACTGCAAGGATGAGATTTCTCAAATTATCGGGGGTGTAGTGACAGGCGTTTAATGTCCGCTTTTCGATTTCCTGTTTGAACATCTGGCTGATCGAATAATCGAGCAGGGCGTATTTATCCTGAAAGTGCGCGTAAAAAGTGGCGCGATTAATTTGCGCCGTGTCGGTCACATCCTGCACGGAGATGGTCTCGAAGTTTTTTTCAGCGAGGAGATCCTCAAAGGATCGCAGGATCAGGCCTCGGGTCCGTTTGACGCGCGGGTCGAGTTTTTCATCGGGGTTAGGCAACATATTGTCTCCTTTGTTGCTTAGTCAACACATCCAACTCTTTGTTGGTTGACTTTCATTGGGTGAATTGGTAAAGTATGCAACATCTGTTGTTTAAGCAACGGATGTATAAAAGATACCACCTCGGTGGAAATTTGTCAACTAAAAGGAGAAATAAAAATGGAAATCGCTTTTCTGATCGGACGCATTATCGTTGGTTTGTACTGGCTCAATGGAGCCATCTCTCACTTTACCCAGGCTAAATCCATGGTGCCGTATGCAAAAATGAAGAACGTGCCAATGGCTGAACTTGCTGTTCCCGCCACAGGCGTGATCTTGCTGATCGCGGCATTGAGCATTCTTACAGGCGTATACCCTGTAATAGCAGTCGCTGCTTTGGTGGTCTTCCTTGTCCCCGTCACCTTTATGATGCACAACTTCTGGACACTTCAAGACCCAATGGCAAAGATGAGCGACATGATTATGTTCACAAAGAACATCTCCATGCTGGGCTACACCCTTATTTTGCTTGGCATCCCCCAGCCGTGGGCTTTAAGCCTGGCCATCTAATTCAATACATAAATAAAAAAGGAAAATAAAACATGAACGTAACAATCATTGGTGCAGGAAATATGGGACGCGGTATCGGAACCCGCGCAGTCGCTGGCGGTCACTCGGTCACTTTTGTGGATGCGAATCCCGAAGTGGCGGAAAAGACAGCCTCAGATGTGAAGGCTTCCGCCAAAAATGGCGCGACGGTTTCCACCTCAAGCCTCGGCGACGCGGTTCTTGGTGATGTGGTTGTGCTGGCCGTATGGTACGGCACGAACATTGAGATCGCAAAGCAGCTGGGTACGAAACTTGCCGGTAAAGTCGTCGTTGATATTGCAAACCCGTTGAACTCCACTTACGATGGTCTCGCCACCGCGCCTGATTCATCCTCCGCTGAAGATCTGGCAAAGGCCATCGCTTCCGGCGCGAAAGTTGTCAAGGCTTTCAACACCACTTTTGCAGGCACGCTCGTCAATGGAGAATCTGGCGGACAGAAACTTGATGTCTTTATCGCAGGTGATGATGCCGACGCAAAGAGCAAGGTTTCGCAGTTGGTCACAGATGGCGGCATGCGTGCCATTGATGCGGGTCAATTGCACCGCGCGCGTCAGATCGAATCCATGCAGTTGCTGCACATCGTTTTGCAAGGCACGCTTGGAACAAACTGGGCGAGTACAATCAAAATCATTAGCTAAGGAAATAAAAATGTCAGCAAATCAAAAAAACACACTACTTGTCACAGGCGCGTCCGGCCACCTGGGGCGTCGAGTCCTGGAACTATTATTGGAGACGCATAATGGAACGATCATCGCCGCCACCCGCACACCGGAAAAACTGGCGGATTTCAGCCAGCGCGGAGTAATCGTACATCATGCAGATTTTGAAGACCAGGCTTCGTTGCTGCAAGCATTCAAAGGTGTTGACCGGCTCCTGCTGATTAGCACAGACGCGCTGGATGTGCCGGGGCATCGCCTCAACCAGCACCGCAACGCCGTCAAGGCAGCGGAGCAGGCAGGAGTAAGCCATGTGGTCTACACTTCAATTATTAACCCTGGTCCAGACTCGCCAGTCTTTGTTGCCCCCGATCATCGCGGCACAGAAGAAGCATTGGCGGCAACCAAAATGGGCTGGACAGTACTGCGTGAAAACCTCTATATGGATTTGTTGTTGATGTCACTCGCCCAAGCTCTTCAGACTGGCAAATTAGTTAACGCCATTGGCGATGGGAAAGCCGCATATATCACGCGCGAAGATTGCGCTCGTGCGGCGGTTGCGGCTTTGACTTCTTCCTTTGAAGGAAGCCGTACTCTGGATATCACAGGGCCGGAAGCGATCTCGCAATATGAGGTGGCGGCCATTGCCAGCAGGATTACCGGGCAGGAGATTTCCTACCTTCCAGTGGAACTGGAAGGGCTGATTCAAAATATGGTGGCTGGCGGGCTGCCCCGTCCACTTGCTGAAGGTTATGCCTCGTTCGACGCTGCCATCGCTCAGGACAAATTCAGCGCGGTAGCCAATACAGTAAAAGACTTGACCGGACGCGAGCCGATCAGCGTTGCTGACTTCCTGTCTGCCCATCGTGATGTTCTATTGCCAGTGGCATTGTAGTCATTGCCAGCACTTGCCGCTGCCGATTTCATCTCACATCGAAAGAAAACGCAGGAACGATTTGTCAGAATGGCAAATCAGGAGATAGTTAAATGAGTGCTTTGCCAGGTTCAATAACCAAAAATGAATTTTCGATTCATCCTTCGACCAAGCCTGGTCATGTCTCGTTGAGAGTTGCCAGTCTGGAGAATCAACTCGCGTTCTACCAGCAGATGCTTGGATTCAAACTCCACTGGCGTGAAGGGAACAAGGCCGGTCTCGGCGCTGGCGGCCCGGATTTGTTACTGCTCACCGAAGAACCCGACTTAAAAAAATATCGCCGCGTGACCGGGCTGTATCATTTTGCGGTGTTGTTCCCCAATCGCCGTGAATTGGCTATTGCTGTGGCGCGTTTGTTTGCATTCAAATATCGCAACCATCCCACTGACCACATCATGACCAAGACCACTTATTTGGATGACCCCGAAGGCAACGGTATTGAGTTGTATGCAGAGTCACCGGAAGACGGAATCTTTACGATAGAGAATAATGATTTTGTCACCCGCCGCGCAGACGGAACATTAAGCGATGGCCGCGAACCATTGGATGTGGATGCATTGTTCAGTCACCTGAAAGCGGATGACAAACTTGATGTGCCCGTTCCTCCCGAAACACGTGTGGGACATGTCCACTTGCATGTGCGCAATGTGCAGGAGGCCGTTGATTTTTATCACGGCGTTATCGGCTTTGATGTCATGGGACTTTCATCCACATTCCAGGCCGCGTTCATTTCCGCCGGCGGATATCACCACCATTTAGGCTTAAACGCCTGGCAGGGCGAAGGCGCTCCGCCTCCACCAGCCGATGCGGTGGGACTGCGTCACTTTACAATTGATTTCGCAAATCAGGAAGCGTTGAACGAAGTTATCAAACGGATCGATGATGCGGGAATCCCATCCAATAAAACAGACGATGGTTTGTTGGTCTATGACCCGTCACAAAATGGTGTGGTGTTGAGAACAATATAAGAAATTAGCGGATAAACATTGAAACGCCTCGCAGCCATGCGAGGCGTTTTTATTTGGTTGGAAGAAAGCAAGGGTATATCGCGTTATAATTCCAATCGTGGTTTCGATATGCCTTCGAAAAACACTCAGGCTACTCAACCACCAAAATCCAAAATTGCAAATCCAAAATCGGAAATCAGAATCATGCATATCCTTGTAACCAACGACGACGGCGTGCAAGCGCCCGGACTTTTAGCTCTCGCTCAGGAAATGCGCAAACTTGGCAAAGTGACTGTATTCGCGCCTGATAAAAATTGGTCTGCTTCGGGCCATGTTAAAACAATGGAACGTCCCCTGCGCGTGAAGGAAGTTTTCCTTGCAGACGGAACCAGCGCATTCGCATCAGACGGCGCACCGTCAGACTGCGTGGCTTTACCGCTGCTTGGTTTGATCGAAGAACAAATTGATCTCGTGGTCTCAGGCATTAATCCCAACGCCAACCTCGGACACGATGTCACCTATTCAGGGACAGTCACCGCCGCAATGGAAGCTGTGATCGCTGGTGTGAAAGGTATCGCGGTTTCACTTGATTCTCCTGAAGGTCACAAAGGCATATTGGATTATTCCTGCTCGGCTTCAGTAGCGCGCCGCGTGGCTGAAAAAGTCATCGCGGATGGTTTACCCGAAGGGGTGGTAATGAACGTCAACGTGCCGTATTTGAAAGAGGATGAACTCAAGGGATTTATGATCACCCGTCAGGGATTGCGCGTCTATCGCGACGCGCTCGATGAACGCATTGACCCGCGCGGCAAACCCTATTACTGGATCGGCGGCGAAGCGCCCACCGGCGTGGATGAACCCGGCACGGATTTCGGTGCGCTGCGCGCGGGCTATGTTTCCATCACACCTTTGCAATTGGATCTGACTCATTACAAGGCAATGGATGTGTTGAAAAAATGGCAGTTTTGATGATGTGTGGAAATTATGTTGAAAAAAATTGGTCTTGAAATTGTTACGAAAATCACTTATAATCTACTTGTCCGTCGTTAGGATGCCCCCCTCATCCTAGCGGCGGGCATTTTTTTGAGAAATTATGGAGCCTCCCCATGAACTTTCTTCAAAAGCTTTTCGGCGGTTCCCCTGCCAAACCTGAAAAACGATAT
>JABFSL010000066.1 GCA_013140605.1 Anaerolineales bacterium | reverse complement strand
CAACAAAGCGTGCACCTGACGTGTGGGAGTCTGCGCGGTTTAGAGGCATTTTTCTGGCTTCGGGTTTTTCCTGCTCCCAAACATTGTCCACGCCCACCCACACGCAGGTAACGCAAACCGTTGGGCATTTCCCGATAGTCAAAAAAGTATTTCATGAATCTTCTTGACACTCAAATTATCTCTTATTCTTTCAAAGGCGCTTACGAAGGACAGGTTATGCAACAAAGCATTTCATCTGTCACAGCAAAAGAATTTTTATTGGTGCAAGGCTTAGAACGCACAAAAGCCAATTATTATATTCCCATGCCGAAGGCGGTAAATCATCTTTCAGAAGGCAGTTCGGGCTTTCCCAAACGTGACCATCCGTTTCCAAAAGGTAGTACCGACCAGATTATTTTGGAATTTGGGAATGATTATCCAGCCATGATTGAGTTTGGGAATTTAGCTGTCTCAGAAACAATCAACTTAAAAGCCAAGCAGGTT
Organism: Anaerolineales bacterium; assembly: GCA_013140605.1. Classification (GTDB taxonomy): domain Bacteria; phylum Chloroflexota; class Anaerolineae; order Anaerolineales; family Villigracilaceae; genus Villigracilis. Next base: position 42,338 of record JABFSL010000066.1, on the reverse strand, counting down.
TTTACGGCTTCGATACAATTTTTAGAAAAAGAAAAAAGAAAAATAATTATGGACAGATTCGGATTTCTTCTAAATCAAAATATCACCTGCTTGCCTCTAAATAAAAATACGGTTGAATTAGGTTTGAATTTATTCCACGAATTTCTTTCACGCTATAATACTAAAGAAAATTTCAAAAATACTGTCAACGATGTTTTTATTCTTGCAACTGCTATAAATACAGCAAGCACTCTTGTTACAAAAGATTCTCTTCTCAACAGGTTTGCGTCCGAATATTGCAAAGCATCGCTGAAAGAAGTTGCAGGCACTTTGTTGATTGATTTTGGTAAAGAGAAAAGCATTGAAATTCCTAAAAGCAGAGAGAGCAAAGGATATATAAATAAAGGATGGAGAGTTCAGGTTCGCAATTATCAAGGAGCCTGGTAACAGCAAAAAATGCCCAACAAAGCGTGCACCCGACGCTGGAGATTCTGGCGCGATTCCAAGCACTTTTCTGCGCCTCAGCATTTTCCCAGTCGGACGGCGTCCCGCCGCCCGCCCCAGCGCGGGTAACGCAAACCGTTGGGCAGTTCCTTGCAAGAGCTAGTTGAGAATCCAAGTTCTCGTTTAGAGAACAATCCCATGAATTTCGAAAAGCGAGTCCTGAAAAGACGATGACAACAACTAAAGCAAACCCACATGAGGAACTTAAAAAAGCGACCACCCGCCTTATTGGGTCAAATCGTTTTATTTTCGGTTTTCTAGGTGGTAGTATGCTGTTTATGTTTGTATTTGGACCTTGGCTCTACTTTATCGCAGTTGGTCTCCTTTGGGGGCTCTGGACAATTTCTATGATTTTCAACGCGCCTTATCAACTAATAATTCGAATTTTCCGATTGGAGGGCATGCCCCAGCATTTACCCAAACCAAATTCATCAACCATGATCTACAATCTCGTAAACTTAATTGTTCCAGGATATTTAGTTTATATGGGTATTAAAGCGCTAGTGTTTTTCGGTTTCGATATATTTAGTCCTCTGATAGCCATTGTTGAAGCAATACCATTTATCTTCTCACATTAACATAACTGCCCAACAAAGCGTGCACCTGACGTGTGGGATTCTGCGCGGTTTACAAGCATTTTTCTGGCTTCGGGTTTTTCCTGCTCTCAGGCATTTTCCCAGCCCGCCCACACGCAGGTAACGCAAACCGTTGGGCGTTTGGCGCAGTTTTCATCATAATCAAAGGTTGGTAAACAGGAGTCATCCCGTGACGATTGAGCAATGGACTATTGTAGGAATAATTAGCGGTATTGCTACCGCCATACTCACTCTACTCGGTGTCATTACATCGCTCTATATGTCCATTAAAGCAATTAGAGAAGTCCAAACAGACAGAAGGTTGAACCAAGCACCATATTTGGCGTTTGAGCCTGGCGGACAACAGCATCCAATTCAATTTAACGAAATTAAAAATCCTGAGCAGAGAAAGAGAATTGGTGTCAATGGAGAAAATTCAACATTAGTAGGTCTAAAAACAGATGATGGGAAAATTACTCACCAGTATCATGGTTTAAAGAATTATGGATTGGGACCCGCCATTCATACTCAAATAACATGGATTCCACAAATAGTATGGGTTGGCACTGAAAGTTTTAGAATTGACGAGAAAAAATTGTCAGAACAAAAATATCGTCGTGACCTCAACACAATACCAGCCAGCCCTAGTCATTTGTTACCAGAGCAAGAAGCAACTTTTTTTAGAATTCCTGCTTTCATACAGCGAGACTACGAAAGAAAAATTACTCGTGTTACTGGCTACATTGAAATATCGTATTTAGATTTATTCAAAGAAAGACACACTACACGACAAAAGTTTCATGTTTTCACTGGGTACACAGATAACCCACCTTATATTCATTTCACTTTTTCAGATATTTTGTTTGACCAAGAAGTACCACAAAATGATGATGACGAGTCTTAATCCAAAAACGCCCAACAAAGCGTGCACCCGACGCTGGGGATTCTGGCGCGATTCCAAGCCTTTTTCTACGCCTCAGCATTTTCCCAGTCGGACGGCGTCCCGCCGCCCGCCCCAGCGCGGGTAACGCAAACCGTTAGGCGTTTGTCTTGCAAAACGAAAAAGTGCAATAGCAGGAAGTGAAGATAATGTCTCGTTCATTTCAAGTGGTTGAAGATAAAATCGAAGAAACGGAGTTTTTTCTCGACAAACTTCACTTTGAGAGCGCAGACTTCGCCCAATTCAATTTTAGAGCCGCATATTTTTATTTGAGTGCTTTCTTATCCGCCGCCCGAAGTATCACTTTTTGCTTACAGGCATCCTTGAAAGATGTTGAAGGATTTGAAAGTTGGTATCAAGAGCAACAAAACAAATTAAAAGATAACGAGTTGGCTCGATTCTTTTTAGAAGCCAGAAATCTTTCTCAAAAAGTTGGATATTACCCTCTGGGCGGTGGCAGAATGAGAAAAGATGAAAATGGCATACATCACGTTGAATTATATTTTGAGCCGTTAAACGAAGAAGGTCTAAAATTTATTCCTGAAACCGACGTTGTGTCCGCATGTAAGGCGCAATTTAGGCAGTTACTTGAAATCGTCGTGAGTTGCTACAATAATTTCGGAAAAATCATTGACCCTGAAAAATATTACACGGTTGAAAATATGACTAAAAAAGGCATGACGGTTGAAGATTTTGAACTAGAATTGGGTTACGAGAAAGGTTGGACGCAAGCGGAAGGATTAACAATCGCAGACCGTATCGAGTTATTAAATGCTTACATTCCAAAAATTGGTGTTGATTGGATTTTCGTAAAGCACTTGGGAACAGATAGATATGGAAATCCAGTTGAAATAAATTCGGAAGAGTAGGTTATGGTAGGTGGTAAAACGCCTAACAAAGCGTGCACCCGACGTGTGGGAGTCTGCGCGGTTTACAAGCATTTTTCTGGCTTCGGGTTTTTTCTACATCTCAAGCATTATCCACGCCCGCCCACACGCGGGTAACGCAAACCGTTAGGCGGCACAACACACATCTAATTCATTAGACATAACTATAAACATGGCTATTTGAAGATTTCTATATGAAAACCACAACTCCATCAAAAGATAAGCTTCATAAAATAATTGCTTGGGCACTTATGGTCGGGTTACTATTCCTTAGGTTGCCATTCCTAGGAGTCATTGCCTTCTTTGCTATACCAATTTGGCTAGAACCCGTCTATCAAATAGGGACTTATCTTCTAACGGCTTGTCTGATTTGGTGGGAAAGAGATCGGTTGGCAGATTTTAATATAGATAAACTAGCATTAATTATCATTATCCTTGCCAAACCCATACAATCTCTTGTCTCAATCCCTTTGGGACTTACCGAATCGCCCCTTGCTTTTCCTAATCTACCTAGCTTTGCCTTTTGGATTATTTCGCTCGGTCTTTTCCTTGCGCTGTGGTTAAGTCATGCAGCTTTACCGAAGCTATCGAGAGTAAGTTTTAAGTGGTTCGTAGTAGGCACTCTGGTGGGTTTTATTATGCTCCTTGTACTAGCGTATCCAATGTCATTTGAGTTTGATAAAAGCCAGTTATTTAATCGAACCAAAATTTTGACTCTCTTTTCACAGGCACCTCTCAGTTTTTTCTATCAACTAGGATATGCTGCTGTATCAGAAGAGCCGCTCTTTCGGGCATTTCTTTGGGGCTATCTTCACAAAGCTGGTTGGAAAACAGTCTGGATATGGTTATTTCAGGCAGGACTGTTTATGTTAAGCCACATCTACGGAATCATCAGGGCTCCATTTTATTTTTGGCTACTCACACCAGTATTTGCTCTGATTGCAGGTGGATTAGTTTGGCGTACAAAAACAATTTCAAGCAGCTTAGCCGCTCATGCCACGACAAACGCTTTAGGATCTGTGATTTACTTTACTGTTGCCTCGCTTAGAATGTAGGTGTTCAAACTGTGCCGCCTAACAAAGCGTGCACCTGACGCTGGGGATTCTGCGCAAATCTCAAGCAGTTTCACACGCCTTATCATTTTCCCAGTTGGACGGCTTCGCCGTCCCCGCCCCAGCGCAGGTAACGCAAACCGTTGGCTGGCATTCTCTAGTCCATCATTCAAACAAAGCAGAAAACAGCATAATTACAATAAGGTTGATAGCAAAGAAATATATGAAGGTGAATTCAGTGGTAGTATGATCGTCCAATCTCGTTAAGATTATTTTCATATTGTGGAGAATGTAACATGCCAGAATTCGCTACTCTTTCTTGCCCGTCTTGCGGCGCAAAACTACAAATCGGCAATGATTTAGAAAAATTTGCTTGTAGTCACTGTGGCAATGAACATGTTGTAAAACGTGGTGGGGGTGTAATATCGATATCTCCTATTATTGAACAATTAAAAAGTGTGCGAACAGGAGTTGATAAGACGGCTTCAGAGTTAGCAATAAGAAGATTGCACCAAGAAATAGAAAACTTAGAAAACGAACGGGCTGGATTAAAAGGCAGTGCAGGTTATACTGACGGCAATGGGCTTGCTATGATAGGAACTGGATTACTTATAATAGCATTTGGGATAGCATATCTTGTTTCAAACTTTAAGTTTTCCACTGTTTTGTGGTGTACGGGCGGTACTTTTGTCATCGCATTTATTGTTATCAAAGCAGTCAAAGATGGAATCAAATCTGGGAACGAAGCATCTGAGCGAAGGAACATGTTAGATAAAATTATTTCCGAAAAATATATGGAACTAGAGAATCACGAGAAAATTGTTAGTGGCAAGTGACTCTGTTAGCAAAAAGCCAGCCAACAAAGCGTGCACCTGACGTGTGGGAGTCTGCGCGGTTTAGGAGCATTTTTCTGGCTTCGGGTTTTTCCTACATCTCAAGCATTATCCACGCCCGCCCACACGCAGGTAACGCAAACCGTTGGGCAACCCCTTGTAAAATGAAAAGACTCTAAAATTGAATGATTTTATATTGAACAGTAGAAACTACTCAGGCAGCCCCATATCAACCTGCACACAACCGCTCCCACTGCACCTGGAAAAAGCCTTAAGCCATTTTGAAAAATGTTCGAGCTGGGCTGGGTCCGCAGTGGATGCAATATTCTCCAATTCATACGGATCAGTTATGAGATCATAAAATTCCACAAAACCATTACTATGCTCAACATACAAATATTCAGTTGTGCGAAGTCCCAATTTATAAGGAGCGGTAATGCCCTTTGAAGCAGAACCATCATTCGCATCCGCTGGAGTATAGTATTCCAAAAGGTAGGCCTCTCGACAATCCTTTTCGGGAGCGGGATCCCCAGCCAACACCTTCGCGAGCGAACGTCCCTCCACAAAATCAGGTGGAACCACTCCCGCCCAATCTGCGATCGTCAGCGGAATATCCACATTCCCAGCCAGGAAACCCGCCACCGTTCGGTTCTCTGTCACGCCCGGTCCTCGCACAATGAACGGGACAATGATATCCTCCTTGTAAAAAGTACCCTTCCCCTCCACAAGCCTGTGCTGTCCAAAATGATATCCATTGTCAGAAGTGAACACAATATAAGTGTTATCCAGCTGACCAGTTTGTTCGAGAACCTTTACCAGTTCCGCAAACATTTCATCCACCGCCTGCAGGGAAAGGATGCGCTGGCGATACTTCTGATCGAGACTTGAAACTATCTCATCGGTCAGTAATGGATTGCGGCTCATATCGATCGGTTTATCGCTGACATCCGCTTCATTGCTTGACGGGGAAGCTGGTACGGTTATCGATGGAAATAGATCACGGTGACGGTTCGCCGCGGTGGACGGCTCGTGCGGAGCGAACAGAGTCAGGAACAGAAAGAATGGGATATCATCCTGCCCGGCGCGCTGAATAAAATCAACTGCCTTGCGGCTGGCGACATCTGTAAAATAATTCGCTTCAGCCGGAGAATAAGGAATCAACACACCATTTTCATTCAGAACATAATCGTACCCATCATAGGCATTCCCTTTCGCGGGACTGTACCACTCTGACCAGCCAGGTGGAATATATGCGCGATCATCACCTAACGGGTATCCATTGAGATATTTCCCAATCAAAGCTGTACGATATCCAGCCTCCTGTAACCAAACTCCCAATGTTGAAGCATCATTCCCCACTTCGTTAAATTTTACAAAGCCGCCATCCGGGGCAGTATTATGAAAAACCTGATGACTGTGTGTATACTGTCCGCGCAGAATGGTTGAACGCGAAGGACAACAGTTCGGATTGGTGATCAGAAAATCATCCAGGCTGGTTCCGCGAGCCACCACCAACTCCTGTAGATTCTTCATGTATGAAATTGAGTTCATCTCCGCATCCAGATCGTCCAACATAACAAAGAGAATATTGGGGCGCTGGTCTTTGGGAAGTACAACAACCTCAGGCGCTGGCTTCACCAAGTTACAGCTGGAGATCAACAGAACCACCAGTAGCAACAGTAACTTCGTGCGCAAAAACAGCCCTGATATTTGATTATTTCTTTTCAAATTAGTTTCCTTGAAGTTTATTTCTGCGTTTCTGCAAAATCTTTTCCCGCAATTTTCCCAAGCCAATCAAATTCAATATGGCTGAAACCAGAATATTCATCCGTGCCAAAGCGGTGGGCGGATGAATGAACAGCGCACGCACCCAGGCGGATAATGCCGCGGCGGGCTGTCCGCCATCGAGCAGGTAACGCGCATCCACACGATGGGCTGAGGCGCGAGCACGCCGATCTACTTTCTCAAGAATGGGAGCAAGGCTATTATCCAGTTTTACGTTTTCCAAAATGCGGAAGGCTTCGCGTCCAAACTCGGCGGCTTTGGCGCGGTTCTTCGCTTCGGCGTGATAGCGTGCGGCAGCCCAGGTTTGATCGACATGCATAATTTTTCCGCGCTGAGCGATATGAATCCACAAATAGTGATCGAGCAAAAAGTGGAAGGTGGAATCGAGTTTTAAATTATCGAGCGCAGAGCGGCGCATAAATACGGCGGGCTGTCCGATAATTTGAAAACAGAGCAGATCATCCAAAGTCAACTGTTTGTAGTTCAATGTATTGAAGGTGACGCCATGTTCATCCACGGCGAGCATGTTTCCGTACGCCAGAACAACATCTGGATTCTCTTCAAAAATCTTTACCGCAGATGAGACCGCGTGCGTTAGATAGTAATCATCCGAATTCAACCAGGCGACGATCTCACCTGTGGCACGCGCAAAGCCCTTATTGATCGCCTCTGCTTGGCCGTTATCTTTTTCCGAAACCCAATAGGAAAGTTTGCTTTCGTACTTTCTAATTATGTCAGCGCTGGTATCTGTGGACGCCCCGTCAATGACAATATATTCAATACGCGGATGATCCTGCTGTAACACAGACAGGATCGTTTGCTCAAGATACGCGGCCTGATTGAACGAGGGGGTGATGATGGAGACGAGAGTCATGGATAAACACCCAAAGCTGGGAAAATGTTCGGGGGACTGAACCAGTTTACAGATTGGGGTTGAGGCGTGATTGTCATGGAGTCAAAAGTCGAAGGTCAAAAATCAGAAAAGAGAGTTGTAGTCCACTTTGGGGAAGATGGTCAATTTGCCGCCGACAGTTGCATCCAGAACTTCACGGCCTGCTTTTCGATAGTAGTCACGTGCGAAGGCGTAACCGATTTCCGATGTATCGAGATCGGGCAATTGCCAGCGGACTCCCTTGCCAAAATAATTAGGCGCGACATGATTCGGGTCATCGCCTTCGGATACAACGGTTTTATTCGCCTCGCCCTTGGAAGTGAAATTATGATCCACACCGATCAGGATGACCTGCTCGAAGCCCATATGGAAAGCCAGTTGAAGCGTAACATTGGTGACGGTTGCACTTTCCCAAACACGCCCGCGGACATCAGGTGAAAAGCGCGGACCGGTGTAGGATGTGTAGAGAAAAGTTGGAAGGTTGGAAAGTTGCAGGTTGGAAGGGAAATGACGATGCGAGCGCCAGGCTAAAAACTTGGGCATGGGAAGCGCAAGAATATCATCGTGAAATTGTTCGATCACAAGATCGTTGGTGGCCGAATAATAAGTTGTATGAAATCCGAGTTCTGGGAAGATCACGTAAATGCGATTCATTCCAAAGGTGATCTCATTCTTGAGTTTGGACAGATCAGTTTGCTTAAGGCTTGGCCCATTGCCGATGATGAAGGCGCGTTTGCCTTTGTGAATATTCTTAAGTTCAGCGAGACGGCGAATGCTCTCGCGCCGCCACGGATGAAAATATGCGGCGGGAAGTTGCGGGATTCTTCGAAACGAGTCGTATGTATTGCGCGCAAATTGAAGTATCGAAGTTGGGAGAATGGACTTAATCGCTTGTTTCATTGAGGGAGAAATTCCTTGCGGAAGATAAGTAATGGGACAAGAGTAATGAGATTCAAAAGTGAGAAGAGAAGGTCCACCAACCCGAACTGATCGAAGATGGTCAGGATGATGTTAAGGCTGAGGAGAATCACTGCGAACCAAAATACGAGATTCATTTTTTTATTGATGTATAAACCGCAAACCAGCATCGCGATCGCATCACCAAACATCAACACACCGTAGACCGCATAGGCGATCATCAAATTTGGGTTTTCATTAACCCGCATGAATGAACCTGCGGCAAGAACGACCAGTATGATGGCTGTTAAGAAAAACAAATATCTGGCGATGTTAGAAATGGTGCGTGACATAAATTACTCTGTGCTTAATCTCGCAGTCGCGCCGCCGTCTATGACCAGCGCCTGACCAGTCATAAAGGAGGACTGTTCATTATCCGCAAGGAAGTAAATGGCATGAGCGATCTCTGCGGGAGTTCCCACACGCCCGTTGACCGTTTTGCGCGCAAGGTTATCGAGGCGTTCCTGCACATCACTACCGCCGAGATGTCCGCGGCCAAGGCCTGCGCGGAGCATGGGAGTATCCACTGCGCCGGGCAAAACAGCATTGACACGGATATTATCAGCCGCAAACTCAATCGCCATCGCGCGCGTCAGCGCCAGCATCCCGCCTTTGGAGGCGGCGTACGCGGCAATGTTCGCGGAGGTTTGAATGGCGTGGACAGAGGAGATGTTCACAACAGCTGCTCCGCCGCGCGCTTTTAGCAAAGGATGCGCAAGTTTGACTCCGAGAAATACGGAACGCAAATTGGCGGCCATGACCGCATCCCATTCTTCCACAGTAGTTTCGATCAAAGGTTTGGCAACCTGCATGGCGGCATTGTTGACCAGCGCATCGAGAGAATCGGTGAATGCGTGAGCTTGCTCGAAGATGGCTTGCATATCTTCGGGGCGGGCAATGTCAGAGCGGATGAAGAGTCCGTTTTGCGGGAAGCCTTCGCCAAACTCAGACCTGTCCACGCCAATGACGCGCCAGCCTTTTTCGGCGAAGATGTTTACGGTTGCGCGGCCAATTCCACCTGCTGCGCCGGTGATGAGGATTGTTTTTGTCATAGGTTCACTTTCAATTTACATGGGTGGTTGAGTAGCCTTGAGCGACAGCGAAAGGCGTATCGAAACCACAAAGATAAAATTTTTTGAAATTACTTGTTGGTTTCGACACCTGCACTGCATCAAACGCAGTGCGATGCAAGTGTACGCCCCTCAAAGAACATTCGGGGCTACTCAACCAACAGGTGCTTATTATTCTTTATACTTTAAACCCAATCCCTCCACCAGATTCTTGATCGTATTCCAGTGGATTCTCTCCCATGCGGTGGGACTTGAATTGGAGTTATGCGGAGCGAGCATGACGTCATCCATTTTCAATAATGGACTATTCAACGGCAGCGGCTCGTATTCAAACACATCCAAAGCCGCGCCTCCAATTTGACCTGATCTGAGTGCGGCGATAAGGGCATTTTCATCCACGATGGGACCGCGCGCGGTGTTGATGAGTACAGCCGTGGGTTTCATCCGCGCAAGTGTGCTGGCGTTGATAAGATGATGTGATGTGGGATTTAAGTCGCAGTTCACGGTGACAAAATCAGAATTCGATAATAGATATTCGAGATTCGTCATTTCGATTCCTGACTCGCTGATAAAGACATGATCTATATCTACAATGTCATTTCCAAGGACTTTCATGCCGAAGGCGCGCGCGCGGCGGGTCACTGCCTTGCCGATGTTGCCAATGCCGATGATTCCCAAAGTGCATTCGCTTAATGATTTACCGGGAATCTTTTCCCATTCACCGCGTTTCATCGCGGAATCCATCCACGGGCCGCGGCGGGCGAAGGCCAACATATAGCCGAGAACGGTATCCGCTACGGGGGTGGTGAAGGCATTTGGCGTTCGGGCGAGAATGATATTTAACCGGGAGCAGGCCGCAGCGTCGATTGAATCGACTCCGGTCCCCCACTTGGAGATTACCTTGAGGCGCGGGGAACATGCTTCGAGGACGCGCGCTGTGTAGCGGTCATCCCCACAAATAGCGCCATCAAATTGACCAGCATATTTAAGCAGGTCATCTTCCTCCATGCGCTCCTGAACATCGGGCACAATAAGTTCGAGGCCATGCTTCGCAAAGACAGGTTTGAAGCGATCCAAAAACGGGATCATGTAAGGGGCGGTCATGAGTACAGTTGGCATTAATCACCACACTTATTTTGTATCTCGGAAAAATCGTACAACTTTGGAACAGGCGAGAAATAACTCACGTCTTCGAGCATATCATATTTGCCGCCGAAGTAAGTATTGAACACGAGTCGGAATGTATTGACCGGCGTGATCTTTGAATATAATTTGTCGTTATTCTCAGGCAAATAATACGCGTTGAAGATCCACATGCGTTTTTCCTTGGGTTGCAGCCACGGGCCATGATCGCCCTGAAAAATTATGATCGGCGGTGTTTCAGATTCGGCCAGCAATGTGTCAACCGCTTCCAATACTTTTTTATTTAAATGAACAAGCTGATTCTGATATCCGATGGCATAAAGATTCGACGGATATTCGCGGTTCTCATTCCAGAAATCAGGCGGAGATGTGGGGTTGCCTTCCTTGTCGAACACAAAAGGCGGGTGCGGCGAAATAAGATGAATATATGCAAAGGTCGGTTCGGGCATTTTCGCGAGTTCATCCACGCTGTCAAACACATTATTGAAGCGGTCGCGAAAACTTTGCCCCATCACCGCATCCGAGTCAACCCAGCCGAAATCCTGAGCGTAACGCGCCAACGTGGTGCGCAGGAAGAGGCCTTCGAATTCGGTCAGCCCGGAAGCAAAAGGCGGCGGCGACAGGAACACATCCACGTCTTCCAATTCATTCCACGCGAAGCCAGTCGCAAAATTCACGGTGGTGTAACCCAGGCTTTCAAAGTTATATCGCACCGCGCTGTGCTTGAGAGAATTCCATAAGGTGCGGCGGGCTGTGCTGTCTGGACTGAACTCGTCATCCAGTTCCTGTAAGTACATCATATTCAACGAAGAAGCCAGCGAGATCTCCGTCCGCACGTAATTGCTCTGACTGCATTTAGCAACATAAAAACCACGTTCTTCCAAAGCATTTAGGAATTCCGTGTTGTCAAATCCATAAGCTTGAGCAAGCCCATCTCTGCGGCCATATGAATCCAGAATGAAATAATACACATCGGGCGGATTCGGCGGCACAACCAGATCTGCCTGTACGGGAGCATGATCTGCTCCCAAGGCATGAGCGCTTCGCGATCCGCCCTGTGAGATGATCTGTCCCACAGACATGGCCAGCAGCGCCAGCGCGATCGTGTTAATCGTCGTCGCTGACGAAACGAAGGTTAACTTTGGGCGAGTTGCCCAGACCAAGGCTAGAACAAAAAGCACGCCCCATCCAACCGCCAGCCAGGTTGTGTAGTTGGCATCAGGATATTTTTCCTGAATGGCGATATAGGCATGTCCAAAGGTAAAGAACAAGGCCAGCCAAAGTGTGGTGAGAAACGCGGCCTTATGCGCCTGCCGAATCAATAACCAAACGACAAAAAATAAAACGCCGCCAAATACAACCGAAACAAGCAGGGAACGAATCCCCGCCTCAGGCTGAATTTGTCCCGTATTGGCTGATAACAACGCCAGCACCGGATATGCGGCGATCAGAATCGGGTACCAGGGTTTGGAAAACCAGTTTGTAACAACACGTGTCATATTTTTAAGATTCATTCTGTAATTTTCTCTTCATCAAAAAATTTGTGATTTCAAAATCAAGCTCTTCGTCAATGTCCCAGGCTTCAGCTTTGTCTATCTCGAACATGAAAGGCTTATCTCCAATGCGGTGATGTTTCCTGGCAAGGTTTTCGCGGGTGAAAAGATACACGCAGGAATTCTCCTCATACACGGGTGGTAAATCCTGTGTTTGAATCAGTACCGCTGGATCGTGATTTATAGCTTTTCCATCTTTGAAATATAACCGCGTTTGCAAACGAGTGACCGAAAAAAGTGAATCATACTTTGGGAATTCAGCAAAGAAAGTTTTTATTCCCTGTGAAATCGTCTCGGCTTTCAACAATGGATTCGTCGAATGAGTCTGCAAATAAAAATCCGCATCCACTTGAGCAGTGTCGTGCAGGAGAATGTCGTTCATGGGCACATCGTCAGCGCGGAGATGCTCGGGGCGCTGAATCAGTTTGACGGTTGGAAAGAAGCGGCGCACTCCGTCCATCACAGGTTCTGAATCAGTATCCACCATCACGGTCTCGATTTCAGGGACTGCGAGCAGTGTCTCAATGATGTGATGAAAAAGCGGTTTGCCCGCGAGCGGACGATAATTTTTACCGGGCACGCGCTGGCTGTGGTGACGCATGGGGACGAGGGCTGCAAGTTTCATTAATCAATTTCCTTCTGCGGCCAAAGACGCGGGTTGTCCATAATAATGATCGCAATAATGCCCGCCAGAATGACACTCCCAAAAATCATATTGGCGACCAATGGAGTTTGATTCAATGCCACGAACGCAAGGCAGCCCAGTAGCAATGTGACCATGTGAAGAACGCTGACGGCTTGAGAGGCGGAAAGCCCCAGCATCACGAGGCGGTGATAGGTATGGGCGCGGTCGGCCTGATAGATCGGCCAATCACGCCGCAAACGGGAAACGATCACCAGACAAATGTCAAAGATCGGCAGTCCGAGGATCATAACCGGCACGAACCAGGAGGAAGGCTGCGGAAAAATTTGCGGATTGTAAAGCATCGAAGTTGTCGCCAACAGAAATCCGAGACTCAGCGCGCCTGAATCACCAAGAAAAAGACGGGCGGGATGGGAATTGAAAAAATATAATCCATAACAGGCGGCGGCCAGAAAAGCCATAAAATGCGCCAATGCAATTTGACCTGAGAACAGGGAGGTGAAGGCCAGAAAAATGGAGGCGATGATGGCGATCCCTGTCGCAAGCCCATCCATGCTGTCTACAAAATTATAGGCATTGGTCATGCCGACCACCCATAACACGGTAATTACGATATCAAGCCCGCTGGTCAACAGCACAGGGAGTTCCGTGAAGATGATCTGGATAACATGCACTTGAATCCCAAAGGCGATCAATATTCCAACTGCGAGAATCTCCAAAGCCAGTTTGACCCAAAACCGAGCGCGGCGATAATCATCCCAAAGGCCGATGCCAAAAATGATCAGCGTTGGGAGGGCCACCTTCCAGAGGTCACCAAATTCACGGGCGTTAAACAACCATCCAAAAACAAACACGATAAAGAGCGCAATTCCGCCAGCTACTGGTGTGGGCTGGGAATGCATCTTATGGGGTTCGCGGCCGGGCACGTCGATCAAACCAGTTGCACGCGCAAAAGCAATGGCCAACAGACCGGCCATCAGGGAAAGCACCAAACCCAGTGCGGCGCTCTGGAAGATCGAAACGGGAAAATCAGTTTTCATTGGCTGGATTGGGTTTCCTCAAGGTTGATTATACCGAAAAGAAACGTTCGAACTTTCGGAATTCGTTCGCCCCCGCGTCATTTTATAACGTCAAAGCCATTTGTAATTGCGACAGTTCTTCACGCTTCATTCCCACTTCTTCAAAGATCGGGGACATTTCTTCGGGGAAGATGGCGGGGACTCGCCATGTTTTATTTGGGAAGCGGGAGAACACCGCCCGCATCAATACCGGACTGAGGCCTGCTCCACGTGAACCGGCCTTGACCAACACTGACGATATGACCACCTGCTCCGCCTCGGGATTGCTGATGAGACAATAGGCATCATCCAGCCGATAAGCGCGCGAAGGCGGCGTATGTTGTGCAATGGTCTCCCCTGAAAGCTGCCACGGCAAATCTTTCAATCCGTGCGCAGAGATCAGCTTCGCCAGATCGCGAATATCAATCTCTTCAAGTTTTCCCTTTGACTTCCCCTGCGGATTCTCCAGCTTGTACCCCACCAATCTTCGCACAGTTTCAAAGCCAACTTTTTGATACAACTTCACGCCGGCTGTATTCTGCTCGATCACTTCCAGAAACATTTCTTTTTCAGCGCGTGCGCGGGCTTCTTCGATCAACTGTTTCATTGCCCACGTTCCAATGCCGCCATTTCTGGCTTCCGTCACGATCCCCATCGCCGCGAGTCGACTCGTCCAGCCGCGGCGCGCAATTAACGCAACGCCAATCGGCTCATCATCTTTGAACAGAATGCGGCTCTCGGCCAAATCCACGCCATCACGGCGGATCATGGTTTGCAGGGCGACGTCCGTCATTTGAACTGGAACAAAATAACCTTCAAAACCGCGCGTGAACAACGCTGCAATTTCAGGAATGGAAAAGGAAAGGGCCGATTTGAATGAGAAAGTTGTCATGAGGATAATTGATTATACCGAATTGGCGTGGATTGAAAGAAACACATTAGTGTGGGTTACTGATTACCTTACCCACTAAAAATTTGGACGCAGATGAACGCTGAAAACGCTGATTCTTCTTGATTTTTCAGATAATTGCTCTTAAAAAATCTGCGTTCGTCTGCGTTTTTCAGCGTCCCAAACCAAAGCGTCACGCACCAACCAGAGTTATGCCACTTTCTCCAGCCATGCGAGAGAATAATCCGCCACTTCCTCCCAGCCTTTCTCACCGATGATGAAATGGTCGCGTCCCTCAAATTCCTTGAAATCTGTAACGGACGAACCCTGATATTTTTTGTAATTGGATCTATTAAGCGAAGCAGGAATGATGTGATCCTTCTCGCCCGCGGTGATCAGCAATGGCGGATGCGCCTTCTTAAAATCCACTTTACCAGCCGCGCCCAAAGAGGAAGTTGGCACGCCGCGCGATTCAGGCACAACATAACGATCATATGCGGCGCTCTGCTCCGCTTCTGAAAGTGTATTGACGAAGGCATATTGGAAATGTTTGAACGACATCTCCACGGGCTGACTTAACATAAAAGGATTGATCGCAGGGAAATTGGATTTCACGAAAGACCAGGCCGTTGTGAATACGCCCGCTGGCGGCGCAGGGTCAATTGCCACGCCTGCCAGAGCCAGGTCACGCTGGAGCAGTAACTGCGCAACCAATCCGCCCATGGAGTGGCCGATGATGACAGGCTTTTCATCCAAACTCTTGAAAACCCGTATCATATGGTCAACCACATCGCCCAGATTCAGTTTTGCAAGCGCAGAGTCGGGATGATTCTTACGCAAAGCCTCAACAGGCTGCTCCCGTCCGGGCCAGGCAGGCGCAATCACGCGATAGCCTTTGGCTTCATAGTATGGAATCCATTTCTCCCAGCACAGCGGGGTCATGAACATACCGTGAATTAATACAATGGTCTTGGTTTTCATTTTATGCTCCTTGTACTTCTAAAATATGGAATAAGAATGACACGATTTACTTTAGGCTTATTATACCGAATTGAGTCAGTATAAAAAGTTGACAGTCACTTTGAAAGTGACTGTCAACTGAGTTGTTACTTAATCCCCGAAATATGCCCACCAAAGATCAAAGTAAGAATATGCAAAAACGACCCAGACAATATTCCACAATAAAGCAAACCAATTTCCTTTTATTTTGTCCAAATCATTAGTGCCTTGAACTGACACAAAAATAACTACAACAGAAAACAAGAAGCCAAAGCACAAAAAGTAAAGGCTAAAAAATGAGAGGGTATTCAAAGGTAGAAAGGAAAGTAACGGCGGCAAAGCAATGGCGATATTGATCAGACGCGACAAACAACGAATTTCTTCATGGCGTATCGCGCGCAAGAGAGAAACAGAAGAAATAGCCAACACTAATGCCAAGGGAACAACATATAAAGAAAAAAACGCCGATCCGCCTGTTTTCCTCCAATCCATTGAAATATTTTCATAACCAAAAGGACGCTCATTTTTCAATATGAAGTAAAGAATTAAGCTTGTTGCCACACAAGCAATTATAGCAATCCCCGATTCATAAGCATCTAGTGTAAACGGTGATCGTTTAGTAGTATTCATTCTATTTATTTTCTCACCCTACACACTCATGCGTATTCGCCCTAAGCAAATGCGAGGGGTCAGTAAGATAATCATAGGGATGTTTCGCTTCGCTCAACATGACACTGCGCAAGTGTGGCCTATTTATATCGAATCGGCTCAACTTCTCGCTTGCTTTCATCCTTTGTCTTTCTTTCCCTCGCATAATAAAAGGTCTCGCGTAATTGCGGCGTGACCAAACTGGTCTCGCGATGTCCCATGCGTGTACCGTGGAACTGCATAAAACGGAACCAGAAAATAGAGGAAATATTTTTCAGCAGTACACGTTCGCGCGCGGCGTGCCACAGGTCACTTAAAATATTGGTGATGGTCAGACGCAGGAAATCGTAAAAATTGAAATGCGCCTCGGGATAAATCCTTCGCAGTGCCATCGCTTCGCGGCGGTAACGGTTGTACACTCCGCGCGGCGTTTCGTTGTGGACGTGAATGATCTCAGCTTCAGAAATATACGCGATGATATGCCCCTGCTCCCTGGCCCACTTGGCCCAGGCCAAATCCTCCAAACCTGTCAACGTTTCATTGTAATTATTTTTGTCCCACAAACTTTTTCGGATCGCGGCGTTGGCATTATTGCAAAAGGCGGTCTCCTGATTCGAATTGCTCAGATCGGGAAACCACTGATGAAAAATTTGCTGTTCAGAGAATTTCGCAAACTCAGGTCCGCGCTGTTTGCCGTAGGACAATGCAACCTTTTCATCTTGTAATGGATGAAGCAGAGTCTCTAGCCAATCGGGATAAACGGGATATACATGCGCGCTGACAATGACGATGAACTCGCGCTTCGCTTCCTTAATCCCATAGTTGAGAGAACGCCCAAACGTAAACTCCGCTGACGGGATTCTCACAACCCGCGCCCCATAAGATTCCGCAATGGAAACGGTTGAATCTGTTGAACCAGAGTCCACAAGGATCACATCCACATCTTTGAGCGTTTGCTGTCGAATCCCCTCAAGCAGACGTCCGATATGTTTTTCTTCGTTATAGGCGCGGATAATTATTGAACAATTCATGAGGTATACAAAACAGGCGGGAATAGAAAACGGTGGAACAGGAACATCAGAGCAGATAAAAATACGAGCAGGATCATTGCAGGAATTTCATTCGTCAGCAGGCCGTACATCCCGGGCAGGAAAAAACCCACGATGCGGGCTGGGATAGTCAGCAGAGCGAGGCCGATTCCCAATCCCCACGCAACAACCGCGCGCATCCGCAGAGAAAGGCCCCAAATGTCCGCATGAATCATCGCTTTAAAGACCAGGGTCATCAGCAAAAGGAGCAGGAGAGCATCGTACAGGCGGTGGTATGCGACCACCAGACTCCAAAGCATGAAAATCGTAAGCAAGTGAAAATCAAGAATGCGCGAATCTACGAGCTGGTATGTTCTTTTCCGCATCAGCCAAAAATAAATGCATAAGGCCAGCGCCAGGGTCATGATAACCGAAATGATCACATCCAATCGGGTGCCTGGTATCAAGGTTGACAGGTGAATGCCGCGCTGGTTCATCAGGCTAATGAATAAATAATAATATTCAGCGAACACAAGGGAAACTGAGTTGCCGCTTATGATGGATAGTCCAACGAAACCAAGGAATTGGGAGAGGAGGGCTGTCACCAAAACTCGAAAATCACGATGAAATAAAAAGAATAGCGCCACCGACAGCGAGACCGAATATTTGGAAAGCGCAAGACCAAGGAAAAGCCCAGCCAACAGCCAGGAACGCTCTGCCAGCAGAATCGCCGCCAGCATCAGCGCAAGGACCAGAAGCGTGGTCTGTCCATTCTCGATGGCGATCCGCGTTGGGGATAGATCAAAGTACAGGAGGAAGAGCAGAATCTTCGTCTGACGGTCCAGAGATGCGTTCGGGAAGGGAAGTTTTTCCACGATCAGCCAGAAACTCAGACAGGCCAGGAACAGGTTCAGCAAAAGCCAAACGATCTTTGCCGCGGGCCAGGCTAAAATGGAAAACATGGACAGGACAAGCAAAAGCAGAGGACTATTCGATGGAGTTATTTCCAACCCGGGCTGTCTTACAGGCAGGTTTTCCTCTGCAAAGAATGCCTGGTAGGGATCCTGTCCCCTCAATATGAAGTGACCCGCGTACCAAAACTGATGAAAATCCTTGGCGCCATTGGAATCAAGGGTTCCAAAAACAATATAGGAAAGCACGGGCAAGGCGTATACCGCAAGCAAAATGATCAGTATTGTTTTCCAATAACGCATAACAAGATCCTTTATCATAACATCCAAGGGAGGCAACAATTTACAAGTACAACATCCTACCAATTATTATCTTTTTCATACCCCAACTTAATCAACAGGTCGCCTGCCACATCCTTGAAGGCTTTCTTATGGTCATCGGTGAAATATTTTTTCCATTCGCCCGTCTTGCCGGAGCGGAAGGTTGGGGACTTTTTCGGGTTGATGGATGTTTCAAGGGATTCGAGAATCAGTTGTCGGGGGGCGCGAAGCGGGACTCGCCGCAGGAAATGGTCAATGATCTGATTCAATACCACAGCCCGGTCATGGATCAAATCTTCGAAATGAATCTTCATCACAGAAGGTTGATCGAGCCAGCCGTTATATGCGTTGAAGCGATTCCCAATATCAAAAAATTCCACATCAGAATCGGGGCGGCCCATGATGCTGACTTTGAGTCGGGCATTAAAATCAGGCAGGGATTTAAAATAAGCATGATGGACATGGCTCGATTCCATGTCGGTGACGTAGAAGACATGCGAGACTACGATGTCACGCGGGTCACGGAAAATGAAGTAAGGAACGAAGGCAGGCGCACAGACATATTCCACGGCTTCGGGCAGGGAAAATAGATGAGATGATGCCACGTCGCACGGACGAAGGGAATTCAACCAGGCGAGCATTTCATCCACACCAAGCTTGCGGCCTGATTCGCCTTCGTAGTGGGAGAAAAAGGAAGTTAATCGAAGTGAGAACGGCGCAACTTTCGAAAAGCCAAGCAAAATTTGATCAAGTAAATGTGTGCCGCTTTTTGGAAAGGAGATGCCAAGCAGGATCGGCCAGTCATTTCGCGGGGCGGGCTGGGATGCAAAGCGGATACGCTGTGCGATTTTTTCGGTTTGATAGACAATGGGGCGGAGTGAAGATTTTAATGTCATTGGAGTATTTAACCACAAAATCATCTTTGATAGTGACTCAAACATGAATTCAGGGTTGTATCATAAAACTCAAGTACTTTTCTGGAATGGTTACATTTGGGTGCGCTAAAAGTTTGTAGATGAGTTTGCTCCCTTCGCCGTCCTCGGCGAAGGATTTACTCGCCGAACGCCGCCGAGGACGGCGGCTTGAGCCTGTTTGCCAACAAACTTTGAGTGCTCCCGTTACATTTATAAAATGCAAATAACAATTTAAAAAGCGCTGTAATGCAGCCATGAAATGAAAGGAGATTTTTATGTTTGACCCTCGTGATAAACAACTTGGCAATCTAGTGACAGCCTACTCAGCTTTTGCGGAAACCTTGAGCAACCTTGCGCCTGAAAACTTTCTCGCCTCCCTCGGTGACTGGACTCCGCGTGATATAGCGGCGCATTTTGTCGGCTGGAATCGGATCACATTGGTTGGGTGCAGTGAATTGCGTGAGGGGGTGGAACCATTTTATTTTTACGATGGCACGAACGATTATCGAAAGGTCAACGCGAAATTTTTCGAGCAATTCCCAGCCGTAGATCGCGATGAATTATTAAGAGAGATCGCCGTTACAAAAGATGCGCTTGTCGCTTATCTGAAAACCATCCCTGAAAGTGACTGGGAATTGGACACAAGCATTGTTCATTATCGCGGTAATCCCGCCACCATAGCCCGTTGCGTCGATTCGCTTATCCGTGATTATCGAAAGCACAAGCAGGAAATCGTGGATGGATTCCATATAGATTAAATAATACCCAATCGTGATTCCCTCACTGAGATCATTGCAGTGAGGTTTCGCCGCAAAGCGGCTCAACATGACATTACGTAAAGCTACTTATTCAATCGTCTCTCTTAATTTTCGCGCCAGTTTTCCAAAATGCGGAGTGTAGCGAATATCATCATTTCTTGGACGGGGCAGATCCACTTTCAAGTCAAATTTTATTTTACCGGGACGTTGGGTCAGCACCAGCACGCGGTCTGCAAGAAATAATGACTCATTGATCGAGTGAGTCACCATGATGACCGTCTTTTGTTTGGCCTGCCAGATGCGCGATAATTCCATCCACATGCGTTCACGGGTGATCGCATCCAGCGAACCAAAAGGCTCATCAAGCAGGAGCAGGTCCGGGTCATGGATGAGCGCGCGCGCGATTCCCACGCGCTGTGCCATTCCGCCCGATAACTCACGCGGCCACGAGTCTTCAAATCCGCGCAGACCAACCAGCTCGATCATTTCCTGCGCTTTGATGCGCGCATCGGTTTCACTTATCCCCTCCAATTCAAGCGGCAGTTTGATGTTATCCATCACCGAACGCCAGGGCATAAGATTGGGTTGTTGAAAAACCATGCCGACCCCGGGATGCTGATTGCCTATAAAATTTACTTCCCCATTGGTAGGCTTCAAAAGACCCGCAAGAATTCTCAAGAGCGTGGTCTTGCCCGAACCCGATGGCCCCAGAAAACAAATAAAATCCCGCGGACAAACTTCAAATGAAATATCCTCAAGCGCGTGAAGACCTCCGTTGCTATCTGGGAAGACAACGTTCAAATCTTTTACAGTGAGGATTGGGTTGGTTGTCATAGTCTTTACCATGTCATTGCGAGGGCGCACTTTGCCCGAAGCAATCTCCCAAAAATTTTGAGATTGCTTCGTCGCCCTGCGGGTTCCTCGCAATGACATGAATCATTTACGGCACAAACTCATTCGTGAAGGCTTTGCTCAAATCCATTTTTTCGGGGATCAACTTCATCTCCAGCAAAATGTTCTGCATATTCTCCCAGGCCTGCGGGTCTGAATAACCGAGGCGGTCAGCGTTCCACATTTCAATGGATGTGGTCAAAATTTCCTTTTGTACTGCCTGATCCTGATCGGCAAAATTTGGAATATAAGCCGCGCTCATTGCAAATGCGTCATCGGGATTTTCAATTGTATATTGCAAACCCTTTAAGAACGCGCCGACAAAACCTTTCACCAACTCGGGGTTTTCCGCAATTACTTTTTCACTGGCAAGGATTCCATTGGCCGCAAGTTGCACAGCGTCAGCCACGCGCAACTCGGTCACATCAATTCCCTGCGCCTGCAATTGGATCGGTTCATTCGCGGCATAACCAACGATAATATTCTGTTTATCCGCAACAACCAACTCCACCTGATTGAAACCGATCTCTTCCAAAGTCACATCCGCTTCACTCAAGCCAGCGGAAAATAACAAAGCGCGCAGCCCAATATAATTCGCACCAAATAAACCGGGCAGGCCGATGGTCTTGCCTTTCAAATCTTCGGCTTTGGAAATATTTGCATCACTCTTTGAGATCACAGAAATCGGAAACTGTTGATACCACGCGGCCACATACGTCACCGGCACATCCTGCGCGCGCGCCAGCAAAACCTGTTCACCGGAAACCACGGCAAAAGGCAGTTCGCCAACACCCACCAACTTCACGCCATCGGTCTCGAACGAATAATCAAATTCGATCTCGATGCCCGCATCTTTGAAATATCCTTTTTCTATGGCGGCATAAAACGGCGCATACTGAATATTTGGGATATATCCCATCGGCAGGCGGATCGTGGTCAACGTGCCCGCTTCATTCGTGACCTGTGGGCTGCCACAGGCCGAAAGGCTGATCGCCAGCCCAAGCATGAGTAAAACTAATTTCTTTAACATGGTATCTCCTAAAATGTTTTAACGTTCGAACGTTTAAACGTCCAAACGATTTTGCCACTTCAAAAATCTTTTTTCGAGCAAAGTCACAATTCCATACAGCATCAAAGCCAATGAAACCAGCATAAACACCGCCACAAACACCATGGAAGTGTCGTATTGAAAGTCGCCCACCTTCAACAGAAAGCCCAATCCAATTTGTGCATCCACCAACTCACCGACAATTGCGCCGATCACTGATAACGTGGCGCCGATCCTTAATCCGCCGAGCAGAACGGGCAGAGATGCGGGTAGTTCCAACTTCAGCAAAATCTGCCAGCGGGTCGCGCGGACGGAATTCATCAGGTCATATAAAACTGGAGGCACGGCGCGCACACCGACAACCGTATTGACCAAAACGGGAAAGAACACGATCAACGCGCAGATCAACACTTTGGATGTAATGCCCGACCCGAACCAGAGCACCAGCAAAGGCGCAACCGCCACAATCGGAATTGCCTGACTCGCCACCAAATACGGGGACAATATCTTCTCAAGCGAACGCGATTTCGCAAGCATGTATCCGATAATAGTTGCAAAACACACACCAAACAACAGGCCAAGCAAAATCTCGATCAGTGTGTATCCCGTATGTAATAACAAACTTCCATCTGCAAGGGATTTGAGCATGCGCATCCACACATCGGCGGGAGATGGGAGAATGAATTTCGGCAAATCACTGACGCGGACGATCACATCCCAGGCAAGAATGCCAAGAAGGATGGAAATAAGTCCAAGCCAGCGTGAGAGTGATGGTTTCATAAATTCTGCTCTTGCCGCCGTCCTCGGCGGCGGGGACGCCGCGAGAGCGATGGAAAACAAAATGCGCCTCGCAACGATTAAGTTTCGGGGCGCAGACGCAGGCCGGGGCGGAGTCGGATGCGGAATCACGTCAGAATAAAAAACCCGAAAACAGTGACTGTTTTCGGGGCGTGAATCAACACATCAACCCGCGCGGGTCATGTTGTTTCTACCTTCTACTATCCAGACTATACTGTCGGCTCTGGAATTACACCAGATCATGCTCTGCGTAGTAACGACTTAAGTCGTTGCTACGAACTGCTCGTGGGCTTTACCACCGATCGGGAATTCACTTGCAATATTTACAGCGCAAGTGTCACCCTGCCCCGAAGGTTATTAAGTTGTGATGATTATACCCGTAACGGGTACGATAACGCAATTAGGCTTTGACGATACAATCGACCGGGCAAACGGAGACGCACTTGGGTGAATCGAAATGGCCTTCGCACTCAACACAGGTGACCTGATCGATCACATACAGGGTGCCATCGCCTTCGGTGATGGATTCGGTGGGGCAATCGGGGACACAGGCACCGCAGGCGATGCAGTCATCTTGGATTTTCATGGTCATGGGATATTTTCCTTTTCAAAGTTTGAGATTTTATCGCTTGTTTTATAAATTACTAAACATTCGAAGAAAATCGCGGGTAAAGACTACGATTTCGGTTTAGTAATTTATGCGATACCCTGTAAGGTATCCCATCGTATTTCATGCGTCAATGGACTTATGTCTTTTGTTTGTCAAATTTTGTAATCAAAAGCAGATGACCATCGGACAGGTCATCTGCCAAAATTACGATCAATGAATTGGCTGATATTTTATTTGGGGGAGGGATCAGGCAATCAATCATTTGTAGGAACACGGCGACGCCGTGTTCCTACAAATTTCCACATTAATTCAACTGCGCCTTGATCTTCTCGGCAGTATCCTTATATGCGGCTAACTTATCGCGTTCTTTTTGTATCAGCGCAGCGGGAGCTTTGTTGGCAAAATCTCCGCCAAGCAAATTCTCCAAACGCTGAATGTGAGATTCAGCTTCCTTGAGTTCTTTTTCAAGGCGGGCTTTTTCGTTGGCAATGTCCACCATGCCTGCCAGCGGAATGTATACTTCCACAGAGCCGATCACGAGCGCGATGGCATCCTCTGGCTTTTGCTGCAGGGATCGGTCAAAGCTCACTTCCTCCACATTCAAACCCGCAAGCGTCGAGATGACGATTGCCTGACTCTTCAGCAAGTCTAATTTATCACCCGCGGAAAATTGCGCGGCGAGTTTCTTCACAGGGCTGACGTTCTTCTCCGCGCGCAGGTTGCGGATCGAGCGGACAATTTCCTGAATCAAAGCAAACTCTGCCAGCTTGGATTCCTCCCAGCCTTCAGGTTCGCGCGGCTCGGGGAATTTGGCAATGATCAACGCGTCAGGCCAGTCTTTGACAATATCCTTCAAAGACGACTCGCGCAGGGCGCTGTGCAGATGTCCCCAGATTTCCTCGGTCACGAAAGGTGTGAACGGATGCAGTAAACGCAGGGATGTATCGAACACGCGCACAAGTGTCTCAACAGTCTGCCTTCTGCTTTCAGCATGCTCCGCGTGCATTTGCCCTTTGGAAATTTCCACATACCAGTCTGCGAAATCAGACCAGATGAAATCGTAGATTTGCTGACCAGCCTGCCCATATTGGAAGTTCTGGAACTGCCGCTCCACATCGCGGATGAGGTTTTGCAGGCGAGCCCAGATCCATGAATCAGCTAAAGTCCAGACCGTGGACGGTTGACCATTGACCGTTGTTCCCCCACCGTCCACGGTCTTCGGTCCATCGTCCAAAGAGTCAATTGCATTGATCACGAACCGTCCCGCATTCCAAATCTTATTCGCAAAGTTGCGATTGGCTTCCACTTTCTTCACGCCCACGTTGGTGTCGTTACCGGGCGTGGAACCAACCAACAGCGTAAAGCGCAGCGCGTCCGTTCCAAGATCATCCATAATGATAAGCGGGTCGATCACATTACCCTTGGTCTTGGACATTTTATGTCCATGCTCATCGCGGACGAGTCCGTGCAGGTAGACGGTGTGGAATGGTGCTTCGCCAGTGAATTCCAATCCGCTCATGATCATGCGCGCGACCCAGAAGAACAAAATGTCATAGCCCGTTTCCATGTAGGAGGTCGGATAAAAATATTTCAAGTCAGGAGTCTGCTCAGGCCAGCCCAATGTGGAGAAAGGCCAAAGACCAGATGAGAACCATGTATCCAACACATCTTCATCCTGATGAATCTCCTTCGAGCCGCAGGTGGCGCATTGGGTTGGGTCTTCACGAGTCACGGTCATGTGATGATCGGGACAATACCAAACAGGGATGCGATGTCCCCACCACAATTGGCGGCTGATACACCAATCCTTGATATTCTCAAGCCAGTTGTAATAGGTCTTATCGAAACGCTCAGGCACGATCTTGATGCGTCCATCTTTGACCGCAGCTAGGCCAGCCTCAGCCAGAGACTCGATCTTTACGAACCATTGTTCCGAGATCATCGGCTCGACGATTTCGCCGCCGCGCTGTGAACGTGGGATGGTGGTGCGATACGGCTCAGTCTTGATGACGAGACCCGCTTCTTTCATATCCGCCCATAAAACTTTGCGCGCCTCGAATCGATCCTGACCTGTATATTGTCCGCCGTTCTCGTTGATCTTCGCCTCTTTATCAAGCATGGAAATGATCGGCAGGTTGTGACGCTGTGCGATGGCATAGTCGTTCGGGTCGTGACCAGGCGTGATCTTGAGCGCACCCGTGCCAAATTCCATGCTGACGTAATCGTCTGCAATGACTGGGATCTCGCGACCAAGGATCGGCACGATGGCTTTTTTGCCGATGAATTTCTGATAGCGTTCATCCTCAGGGTGGACTGCCACAGCGGTATCCCCAAGAATCGTTTCGGGACGGATGGTGGCGACAGGAATGAACTCGTCCGAACCAGCGATCATATATTTGAAATAATACAGGTTCGCATTCTCTTCGCTGTATTCCACTTCCAGATCTGAGACGGCGGTCTTCAGCCCCGGTGACCAGTTGATGAGACGCGGGCCGCGATAGATCAGTCCTTTCTCATACAGACGAACGAATGCCTCTCGGACTGCCCGACTCAGGCCGTCGTCAAGGGTGAAGCGTTCACGGTCCCAATCACAGGAGGCGCCAAGTCGGCGAATCTGATTCGTGATCATGCCGCCGTATTTATGCTTCCATTCCCATGTGCGCGCGATAAATTTTTCGCGTCCCAATTCTTCGCGGGTGATCTCATCGTTCCTGAGCAGGTCGCGCTCGACCATAAGCTGCGTGGCGATGCCCGCGTGATCGGTGCCCGGCACCCAGAGTGCGGAGTAGCCTTTCATGCGGTGATAGCGGACCATGAGGTCTTCCACACTGACGAACATGGCGTGACCGATGTGCAGTTCGCCCGTCACGTTTGGCGGCGGGATCGAAATGACGAACGGCTTGACACTCGGGTCGAAGTTCGCGTTATTGGGATCGTTGTGCGGCTTGAAATATTTGCCCGCTTCCCACATCGCATAAATGCGCGGCTCAGTGGATTTGAAATCGTAGGCTTTCGGTAATTCCTGTTTGGTCATTCTTGCTCCTTCTTATATCGTTGCGATGCCCATCCAAGTTTGACGGGATAAGCGTTCAATCTTTGATAAAGCTCGCCAGTGTGCTGCTGAATATGGCGGATGTTATAAATTTGCAGTTCCAATTTGTTTGCCAGGTGACCGGTGGCGCCGGTTTTTTCATTGAGGTTCATGATGGGTATCTGTTCGGCGACATCACGCTCGACCATCGCAAATCTTTCAAGGATTTCTTCTTTGGAAAACGGACTACCCGGCTGGGAATGCGGACGCTGCTCCCAACGAGGGAAGCCCTTGTCTCGTCCCTTCAAATACTGATGGGCAAATCGAAGTGTATGATAGGCGACAAACCAGAACCTGTCTTTGTCTTGCGGGTTATCCCATGCTTCCGCCGGACATTTAACGATTGCCTGTTTCAACATGGCAAGCGCAGCGAGGTATTGAGATTGAATTATCTGTTTTGTATCCAACTCATTCTCCAATCAAACTTAAACAAAAACGCCTCGTCCATCAAGAGGACGAAGCGAGTGCTCCGCGGTACCACCTCAGTTCATCCCTAGCTGACAAGCGACTAATGACTATCAGACTAAAAGACGCACTTAAATTTGCTGTAACGGGCAAACCCGTGCCGTTCTACTGATCACTGTTCACTGAACACTGCTTTTCTTCGGCACATCCATCAGACGACTTCGGTGATGATTTCCTGTGGATGCTTTCACCAAAACACATCCTTCTCTATCAGGCATTTTTCACTTACTACTTCTGAATGGCTGGGATTATACAGATAGTGACAGGGAGAGTCAAGAAGAAAACTATGATGCTATACTAGCCCCTGTTTCATCCCAAACCAATTAAGGAACTCAACATGGATCTCAGTGTATTTGATTTTGTTTTTGCAGGCCTGGCCGCCCTGGCCGCAGGCGCGGTCAACGCGCTTGCTGGCGGCGGGACTCTCATCACGTTTCCCGTTCTCACCTTTTTAGGCATTCCCGCTGTCGCCGCAAATGTGACCAACACAGTGGCGCTCTGCCCCGGCTATTTCGGCGGCACGCTTGCTCAAATGAAAGACCTGCAAGGACAAAAGAATCGTTTGTGGATCATTGTCCCTGCCAGTATTGTCGGCGGCGTGCTTGGCGGATATCTTCTCTTACAAACAGGCGAGAAACTTTTTAAAGACCTCGTGCCATATTTAATTTTGCTTGCCTCGGGTCTGCTCGCCATTCAAGACCCCGTCCGCGCGTGGCTGATTCGCCGCATGGGCGAAGGTCACGGCTCACGGCTGGAAAAATTATCATGGCTGCCTGTCGGGCTAGCTTCGATCTATGGCGGATATTTCGGCGCGGGATTGAGCGTGATCGTTCTTTCAGCCTTGGGATTAACTCTGGAGGACACGCTCACGCGTCTTAACGCCCTGAAGCAGGCTGTGGCGTTCTCGGTCAATGTGGCCGCTGCGATATTTTTCATCTTCTCTGGGCAGGTGCTTTGGCCTGTGGCCTTGGTCATGGCTGTTGGCGCGTTGATCGGCGGCACGCTTGGCGGAAAACTCGCAGGTAAAGTCAAACCGTCCACTTTGCGCTGGACAGTCGTCACGATTGGTGTGATCGTTTCGATAATCTATTTTGTAAGATAGGAATTTTTTCGTAATGAAATTTAGGTTTTGGAAATATCTAATTTTCATTTTGCTGCTGGCTTATATCACAAGCTCATGCGGCCCAAAACTTCCATCAAAGCGGATATTATTTATTGGGAACAGCTACACCGACCTCAATGGCGGGTTGGATACGCATCTGCTTGAATTTGCGCCAAATTCCAAATCCGCGCGCATTACTCCGGGCGGATACACTCTGCAAAACCATTGGGAGGATGCGAACACGCTGGAAGCGATCCGCTCAGGGGATTGGGACGTGGTGGTTTTACAGGAACAGAGTCAAAACCCGGTTACCAATTACTATAACTTTTTTGCCTATGCTCAAAAATTGGATGCGGAAATAAAAAAGGCTGGCGCCGAAACGGTCATGTTCATGACATGGGAACGCCCGGACAGCGTTCAATATGGAGTCACGGCACAGGCAGTCAATAACGCCTATACTGCGCTTGGCCAGCAATTGGGGGTAAAGGTTGCCCCTGTGGGGTTGGCGTTTTCAATGGCATTGCAGGAACGCCCTGATTTGAAACTATATGTTGAAGATGGTCATCCCACTCCAGAAGGAACATATCTGGCGGCCTGTGTCTTTTTTGGATTTATCTATCAGCAAAGTCCGGTAGGGAATTCCTATGGGGGTGATGTAAGCAACGAGGATAAGGCTTTTCTGCAAAGTATTGCCGCAAAAGTATTGGGACAATAAATATATGTCGTTGCGAGCCGCCGCCTTTTCTTTTTGGCGGCGAAGCAACCTCCTAATTCAATGGGGAGATTGCTTCGGCGGACAATCACCGCCTCGCAATGACATTTACTTTGAATCTGGCAGCACCAGTGGAACATTCAAAAACGGATGCTCCACAACTTGAACAGGCAAACAATATGCTTCTGAGATCAATTCAGCGGTCAACACTTCGCGCGGAGACCCAACTGCTTTAAGATGACCGCCGACGAGCAATGCGACTCTGTCCGCATAGTGGGAGGCGAGATTTAAATCATGCAATGCGATCAAGACCGCAAGATTTTCATTATGAGCGAGATCGTGAACCAATTCCAATAACCCAACTTGATATTGCAGATCCAAATGCGCGGTGGGTTCGTCGAGCAATAATATCGGCGTGGACTGACACAACGCGCGCGCCAATAACACGCGCTGACGCTCGCCGCCGGATAACTCTCCCACGCGGCGTTCGGAAAATGCCAGCGCGTTGACTCTGTTCAGGGCCTGGCTGGCCAATTCTTCATCATGAGCAGATGCCTGACCGAGAAATCCGAGGTAGGGAGTTCGTCCCATTAAGACGGTTTCCCAAACAGTGAAGGCGGGCGGAAGTGAAGTCGCTTGCGGAACAACAGCAAGGTAGCGTGCGCGTTGAAGCGGAGTCAGCGATTGGAAGTCATCACCGTTCGTGCGGATGTGCCCCGTGGATGGAATCACTCCGCTCGCGGCGCGAATGATCGTAGATTTGCCCGCGCCATTGGGACCAATCAGCGCGAGCACTTCGCCGTTTTTCACGTCGAAGGAAACATCATGCAAAACTTGATGTCCGTTATAAGAGGCGGAGAGATTTTGGATTTTTAGCATGAAAGGCTCTTTCAACACGAAGTCTCAAAGACTCCAAGACTCCAAGACTCCAAGACTCAAAGATTCTTTGTGACTTTGTGCCTTCGCGTCTTTGTGGTTAAAACAATAAATACCAATACAACGCAGTTTCATTTTTATGTGGGTGAATGGCTTTATACACATTACGGTCAAAGCCGCTTAATACAAATCCATATTTTTGATACAAGGTGCAGGCGCGGACGTTATCATCCTGTGTTTCGAGCATGACGCCGGGAAAATTATTTTCACGCGCCCATTGAATTCCATGTTCGAGCAGTGCGCGCCCAATGCCTGCTCCGCGAAATTCGGGATTCACAACGATGTCATCAATATACGCAAGCTGATTCCACCATTCGAGCACTTTAATTCGTCCCGCAAGTTTGCCTTCTATATCCGCAAAAAAGACCGTGGGACTTGTGTCTGAAAATCCGTAATCCACATCTTCGGCGGGAATGTCTCTTTCATAAGGTTCAACATCGGTAACCGAATAAGTCAATTTTTCATTTTCGATTCCAAGAACGATCCTTGATTTCACAGTGAACTTGCGCGAAAACTCATTTGCCTTCGGCGCATTTTGCATGCCAGTTTTATGAATGATGAAGTTCATAAGTTATGAATATCCTTGTATTTCCTCGCTGCCGGGGACGGCGGCTGAGCATTTAGCAATTTACCAATATCCCTGATTCTTTGCACGGCGCAAAACCCAAAGGAAGAAAGGCGCGCCAACCAATGCTGTGATAATTCCAACGGGAATTTCCTGTGGAGCCAAAACAATGCGCGCAATCACATCTGAAACAAGCAGCGCGGATGCGCCGCCGAGAATTGACAGCGGAAGCAATCTCCGATAATCGGGACCAAGCCAAAGTCGAATCAGATGCGGGACGATCAGGCCGATAAAGCCGATGATGCCGGAGAATGCCACAGCGGCGGCTGTGGCCAGCGAAGCGGCGATCAACAAAATGGTTTTGATGCGCGTGACGTTCAATCCGAGCTGCTGTGCCTGGTCGTCGCCGAATTGCAAAAGGTTAAGCGCGTGACCGCTGATGATTAGAATCCCGAGACCAATAATGAGATAAGGAAGAATGGCAAGGATCGCAGTCCACCCAGCCTGACTTGCGCCGCCGAGAAGCCAGCCCAATGCGCGGCGGACTTCGCTGGTGGAGCGCAGCATGAGGAAGGAGGTCAGCGATGTTGCGAAGGATGAAAACGCAACACCCGCGAGAATGAGATTTGTAGTGGGGATGGTCTGCCCGACACGCGCCAGAAAATAAACGATGAAGACTGTTAATAAGGCCGCGATGAAAGCCGCCATCGGAATTGCCAGCAAGCCCCAAAATGTATACGGCCATTGAATGGACATGGCGATCACCGCGCCCAGCCCCGCGCCTGATGCGACGCCGATCAAAAATGGATCTGCCAACGGATTGCGAAATAATCCCTGATACGCCGCGCCGCTTCCACTCAATGCCGCGCCGGTCAATGCGACGAGAACCGTGCGCGGTAAACGAATTTGCCAGATGATGAAGGAGAAAGTCTCATCACCCATGCCGCGCAAAATATTCCATAATTCCTTCGGGGAAATAAATACAGAACCGATCGCGAGGCTGAGGATGAAGGCGATCAGAAGGAAGATGGAAGAGGAAAGAAAGGGTTTGGATTTCATTATGTTGTAGGGGCGGGGCTTGTCCCTGCCCCTTATTTGGAACCAACAAAAGGGCGACCACAAGGGTCGCCCCTACATATTATTTATTGAAACAGATCAGGATGCAGCAATTTCGCCAATTGCTCAAGACCATCCACCAAACGCGGACCGGGGCGGCTGATGAGGTTATCGTCAATCGGGAGAATCTGATTGGATTTCACAGCTTCGATTGTCTCCCAGCCCGGGCGAGTGAGCACTGCGTCAGAGGTCACGCCCCACATCGAATCACCGAGCAGGATAAAGGATGGGTTTGAAACGACAATTTGCTCAAGGCTGATCTGCGGATATGGGTCGGTCAATTCGCCGCCGATATTGAATCCACCAGCGCGGGTGATGAGCAGATCACCAAATGTGCCGGGGCCATATGTGTATGGCTTGGCTGGATCGGTCGCGTCAATTTCGTAAAATACCGAAGGACGCGCGCTGAGCGGAGCAATTTTCTCGTCCACTGCGTCAACGCGCGCCTTGAGGGAATCGGTTAGCTTGACAGGATTTTCTCCGGTCAACTGGGCGACGATCTCAAGGTTGACATACAATTCTTCGAACGATGTGGGATTCTTCAAATAGTAAACGGTCAATCCCAAATCTTCAAGCTGCTTCACAAGTTCGGGCGAGTTGATCTCCGCCGCGAGCACAAGATCGGGGTTCAAGGACACGATCGTTTCAACGCTGTATTCGCCCATCGAGCCGCCCACGCTTGGGATGGCTTGGGCTTCTTCGGGATAATCTGAAAATTCATCGCGGCCAATGACTTGTTCCCCGGCTCCAACCGCGAACAGGATTTCAGTATTGGATGGAGCCAGCGAAACAACACGCTGCGCCGCTTCATTCAGGATGATGGGCCTGCCGAGGCCGTCTGTGAGTGTGATCGCCACTGACGGTTCTTCCGTTAAAACAGGAGCAACTATCGGCGTCGATTGAGGCGCGCCGCAGGCGGTCATCACCAGCGCGAGAAGTACGGTCAAAAAGAAAGTTTTACGTAACATTTTTTATTCTCCAGAAATATAAATTGGCATGTCGTTGCGAGGGCGCTAGCCCGAAGCAATCTCCCGTTATCAGGAGGCTGCTTCGCCAAAGTACGGCTCGCAGCGACATTTATTACAAGAATCAAAATCCCCAGCATAGGCTGGGGAGGTTGGAGAGGCAATCCGACTAAGGCCGCCATCCACCTCCTTTCCACGAGAGTGTGATGAACCGATCAAAGGCGGGCGACCTGACTTGTTAGTCGGCTTGTCTTTTGTCATCTTGTCTTGTAGTCTTGCGACTATTCGACCAGCGACCATGTGACCAGTTGACTAAATTACAGTTGCGGGACAGTGTCGGATTCTCACCGACTTCGCCGCGTTTTGATCTTTATTTGGTTATGATTTATTTTACCACCGAGTTGCGCGCGATGTTTTTTAGCCAGCCTTTAAAGATGATGGTAAAAAATGGATGCAGCAAATACCAAAACAAAAATCCGCCGAGGCCGTGCGGGGTAAAGAAAACGGTTTGCGCCAGGTAATTTGAAGCGCGGCCTTTCTTCCATTCCACCCAGCCTTCACCGGGGAGTATCATTTTCAAACGCGCAAGGATTTGATTATCTCCAATGGTTTCAATAGTAAACCGCCCGCCAATTTTTTTGACAGCATCGAACATCTTTTCAGGCGTTGTGTCCACTTTTATTTCGCGATGGTCTATAAAAAAACCTTCATGTCTCAGGATCTTCGTCTGACCATCCCTATCATCCCAAACACGTTCAATTTTATGCGGATGTAAACGCGTCAGCGCTTCCTTTGTGGCTGATTCAAAATCAATGAGATTCACTTCGGGATAAATCCTGCGCGCATCGTCGTGCATGACAATGCTATCGCTGGATAATCCGCCTACCAGCGCATACGCAATGGGACGCGGCACAGGCGTTGTCATCCCAATGCCAATTGCCATGAACCAGACCGGCACATAAGGCAATAAAAGGAATCTGCGATTCAGTCCACGGGTGCGCGCGTAAGATAGCATTAGTTCCTGATAGCTTGTGACGTGCGGTCCGCCGATCTCGAAGACCTGACCTTGTCCGTTGTGATTATCCAATGCGGCTAAAAGATAATCGATCACATTTTGGGTGGAGATGGGTTGTGATTTGTTCTTCACCCAAAATGGCGCGGGGATGATGGGAAATAATTCCGTCATAAAGCGGATCATTTCAAAGGAAATACTTCCAGAACCGGCAATGACTCCCGCGCGAAATTCCGTGACTGGGACTTTGCCCTGTCTTAAGGTTGCACCAGTTTCGATCCGCGAGCGCATGTGCGGTGCGATATGCTGTTCTTCGTCGGCGAGGCCGCCCAGATAAATGATGTGCTGTACACCAGCGTATGCGGCAACACGCGCAAAATTTCGCGCACCTTCCAATTCGCGTTCGGTGTAGCCATGTCCACTGGCCATGTTATGGATCAGGTAATATGCGGTTTGCACACCCACAAATGCAGGAGCAAGCGTGGATGGCTCCATCACGTCACCTTGAGTCATTTCCACTTGCGGGAACCAGATTTTATTCCTGAGTCTCTGCGGCTGACGCGCAAGCGCGCGGATGGGATATCCGCGAGTTAATAATTGAGGAATCAATCTGCTGGCGATATATCCAGTTGCGCCGGTGACGAGGATGAGGTTGGGGGATGTCATGGGTTATATCATGTCGTTGCGAGGGCGGTGTTTGTTCGCCCGAAGCAACCTCCTATAAAGTTGGGGATTGCTTCGTCGCAAAGTACAAGAGCGCTCCTCGCAACGACATATTATCTTTCTATCTTGAACGGCGTTACATCAGGGTCAATTTGTTCATCAAATTCACGCGCGGCGAGGTGACCGCTGAACACGGCCTGCGCGATGATGTTGGGCGCTTCGGCATCACCGATGATTCGCAATGATTTAAGTTTTCCTTCCGCAAGCGCAGGCTTGAGTTCGTGATACAGCGCATCGTTGGGGATTCGGTCTGTGACCATGACGATGGCGTCGCAGGCGAGAGTCGACTCAGCGGAGGTGATGGTGTTCGTAACAGTGGCACGCTTCGCGGTCAGGGTATGGGATGCGATGAAATGATTTGGGAGCAAGGTCACATTCAAAGTGCTGAGTCGCTTGAGGATGCGGTCCTGTTCGAGGGTGAATTGAGTCCAATATGAAATGGTTGGCGCGGGAGTCATCAAAGTGACTTCGCATCCATTTTGCGCAAGAAGTTCCGCGAGGGTGCCGCCCATGTAGTAATGATCGTCATCATAGACAAGAACTCTCTGGAGTGCGGGAGCTTGCTCCCGCAGTTTCGACAGCAAGCTGTCGGACTCCAGATTTAAACCCAGAAGATCATCGGGTGTGAAAATTTTTGCATTGCCCGGCACTGCGCGTGCGAGATAACGTCCCACGCCATCGTTCCGCCATTTTGCGCCTGTGGCAAGGATGACGTGCGGCGCGCCAGCTTCAAGAATATCTGTGGCGGTCATCGGGCTGGATGGATAGAAATAAATATTTTCGATCTTTTGAATTTGAGTGAGACGCCAATCAATGACGCGCCGCCACTCGTTTAGATTTGGCAACGCGGACTCAAGCGCAACACGTCCGCCTGCTTCGCGCTTTGCATCGGTGAGAATCACATGATATCCGCGCTGACCCAATGCGCGCGCGGCTTCAAGCCCGGCGGGCCCAGCGCCGACGATGAGGATTTCATCGTTTGATTTTTTCGGCGCAATGTTCTCAGGATGCCAGCCGCGCCGCCATTCTTCGCCCATAGTCGGATTTTGCGTACAGCGAATGGGGACAAAACGCGTATCGCCTGTGACGCAGATGTTACAGCCAATACACTCGCGGATATCTTCGTGACGGCCTTCTTTGATTTTGTTGGGAAGGAACGGGTCGGCAATGCTTGGACGCGCCGCGCCGATCATATCCATGATTCCGCGCTCAATGGCAGAGACCATTGAATCAGGCGAGGTGTAACGCCCAACACCCACGACGGGTTTGGTGGTTAACTTTTTTACGAAGGAAATATATTTTTCCTGATTGCCTTCTTTTTCAAAACGGGATGTGGTTGAGTCGTTTTTCCACGAGCTGACGTTTACATCCCATAGGTCGGGAAGTTCCGCAAGCATGGCGACGATATCATGCGCTTCGCCGTTGAATTGCATCCCGTCTGTGCCGAGCAATTCATCCACCGCAAATCTCACAGCTACTGCGCAGGTATCACCAACGGCTTCCTTTGTATCTTCGATCAGTTCGCGGAAAAATCTTGTTCGGTTTTCAAGCGATCCGCCGTACTCATCGGAGCGGTCATTGTCCTTTGACATGAGATGAAAGGCAAGTGTCATATTGTGCGCGGCGTAGCAGTAGATAATGTCAAAGCCCGCTTTCTTCGCGCGGATGGCGGCGTTACGATGCCACTTGCGGACTTGCTTGAGATCATCCTTGGTTGCGGCGCGGGTCTGCCCGGGTTCATATCCACTGCCGCCAGTGATACCCATCGAGCGCGGACCAAATGCGGAGGCGCGCGAATACAAATTCGACGCGTCATGGCTGTTGTAAGTTAATTCAATGCCAGCCAGCGCGCCGTGTTTATGGACAGCTTCGGTCATCAACTGCCAGTTGGGAATATCGTCATCGCTCCAGATGCGCCCCTCAAAAAACGGGGAGAGATCACTGGTGTGATGGATTTCCGTTTCCTCGGTGCAGACCACGCCCCAGCCGCCCTCCGCTTTCATGCCGCGCATGGCAGCCATGCCTTGCGGCATCCGATGACCAAACCCGTTGCAGTGCGGCACTTGATAAAATCGATTCGGCGCGGTGACGGGGCCGATCTTGATGGGTTGAAAGAGAATGTCGTAACGAGAAGGCATGAGATTTCCTTGGAGATCAAAGATTTAAAAAATTAGGCGTAAATTTATTATTTAACCCAAGTTGCCACCATATCAAGATACTCAAAACCCTTGCCGCGAATTTCGCTAATTTGCACGGATCTTTTCTCAGATTCGCGAAAATCCGCGCAATTCGTGGCAAAAAGTATCTTCTAAAATGGCTCAACTTCAAGATGGCGACTTGGGTTATTTACAACTTGTGAGATCAGGAAAAAGCTCGGACGAATAATCGTCCATCAGCGACGTAGACTCAACGGGAAAAACGATCATCACTCCCAGCACACGTGTATCGGTATCATTCTCAACCCAGTACTTGATGTCATAATCATATCCCTGCTCCACAGCCTTGAACTGATACAGCCTCAGCCCATCATCCATCCTGCACTCGGCGACATGTTCATAACTTTCATAATTCTCGAAGATCACCTGCCAATTTTCCTCATTGAAAAAATCGTCAAGGTCAAGCTCTTCATAACTGCACGGAAAGATCAGCGCTTCAAGATACGCCACCGACCCCAGCGTATCGCTGAACCATGTCACAGCAACCCGTCCATCCGAAACCGTATAAGTCCGCTGCCATTCGAGTTCGCTGAACAGGTCCCCCGTATAAGACAGCGCAGTATCAATATCATCCTGCGCAGGTTCGGACGAAATACAAACGGGCGTCACCTTTGGCACAACAGAAGCCGCCTCCAACGTGGCGGCGGGCGGCCTGGTGGCATTGGGAATGACCGCGCCCGGTATTTGGCAGGATGAAAGAAAAAACAGCAAGGTCAGAAAGATGGATGGTTTTATTATTTTCATTTTACATCCCGTGAAAATGGATTTTTTGGAGTATAGCACGCGATAATAAAATTGCCCGACTGGTTCAGTCGGGCAATTTTATCTTATGCTTTGTATCCCAGGAACATTTTCACATCTATCTGCGAACGGAAGATGAGTCGCTCATTCCCCGCCCGGGCCTGCTCCAGCGCTTCTCGTATCTTTTTCAACCCCGACAGATATTTGTCCTCACTTAATAACGCAAGCTGCGACGTGGCATTATGTTTGATGAATGGATCATTGAACACACCATCACCCACATGGATATTCACGATCCTCTCCGCCACCTGGACGGAGACAGTATGAAACCCATCCGCAATCATCCAATTGACAACAGACTTGCCCGATGGATAACGGCGCAAGTCCGTTTCATAGACGCTGTCAAAATAGTTATAGATATACCAATTGGATGGATCCACCTCATGCGGGTCATGCCCGATGATGGCGAGCGCGCCGCCCTTTTTCAACACGCGGAATGCCTCGGCGATGAAAGCGCGGTGATCCCCAAAGTGATGGATCGCGTCCACGCAGTAGAGCAGGTCAAAGGTCCCGCTTTGATACGGAAGTTGAGTGGCCGTGCCGCGTGTCAGCTTGATGGGTGCGGGTTGCTTCCGTGCCTGAGCGATCATCCCCGCAGAAAAATCCAGCCCATATAACCGCGGTGTGACCTGATGAAGCATGTTCAGCCAAAAGCCTGTTCCGCTCCCAGCTTCCAAAATGGTCTTTGCCTTTAGTTGACTGGCAAGGTTAAGCAGAGCCTGCCCGCGTTCCCAGGGCTGGGAATCAGGATAACGCTGGTTATAGTCAGGCGCGATCTGGTCGTAATTGAGTTTAGTTTGCATATTATTCGGAATCCCCCAAACAAAATTTTCTTACCTGCTTACTATTTTGAAGAGTTCAAGATTGAATTTGGCGGCAATCTATCCTATAATCAATCCAATATTGCCAATTATCGGTGCAACCAGTTTATTGAGGAGAAAAGAAATGCAGCATTTTAATACCATCATTATCGGCGGCGGTCAGGCGGGACTTGCAACCAGTTACTATCTTCAACAGCATCAGATCGAGCATATTGTCTTCGAGCAGGCAGAACAGGCGGGGAATGCGTGGCGCAACAGCCGTTGGGATTCGTTCTCGCTCCTCACCCCCAATTGGACTCTGCAAATGCCCGGCGCGGAATATCAGGGTGATGATCCCGATGGTTTTCTTCCACGTGATGAGATCGTTGCGTATTTTGAAAATTATGTGAAGAAGTTTAATCTACCCGTGCAGTATGGCGTAACCGTCATGGCCGTTGAATCTTTGGAAAACAGCAGCAAGTATCAGGTCACGACAGATCGCGATGTTTATCAGGCAGATCATGTTGTGGTTGCCACCGGCCTGTTCCAAAGTCCAAAGAGACCCGCATTTGCTGAAAATCTATCTTCAAGAATCACGCAGCTTCATTCCAGCGCATATCGCAATCCGCAGTCATTGCCTGAGGGCGCTGTGCTGGTTGTCGGTTCGGCGCAATCGGGCTGCCAGATCACAGAGGAGTTGTATGAAAGCGGGCGCAAAGTTTATTTGTGTGTTGGCAGTGCAGGGCGGGCGCCGCGTCGTTATCGCGGCAGGGATGTGTTTGACTGGCTGAAACAGGCTGGCTTCTTTGACCGCACGGTGGATAAGCTGCCTTCTCCAAAGGCAAAGTTTTCGGGCAACCCGCATCTCTCCGGCAAGGATGGCGGGCACACGATCAATCTCCATCAATTTGTGCTGGACGGTGTGCAGCTTCTTGGCCGAATCACTGGCGGGGAAAATCATAAAGTGATGCTGGCCGGTGACTTGCATGAAAGCCTCGCCAAAGCGGATAAGTTCGAAGCCGATATCATAAAAATAATTGACGACTTCATCGCCAAAAATGGAATGGACCTGCCCATCGAATCACTGCTTGACCTTCGGGATGGGTACGCCGTCGAAATCATTCGCGAACTCGATCTGGATTCTGAAGGCATCAGCACCATCATTTGGGCACAAGGCTATGCATTTGATTTTTCACTCGTGAAACTGCCTGTCACTGATAATGACGGATACCCGATCCAGCAGTGCGGCGTGACAAATTATCCCGGCTTGTATTTTGTCGGGATGCCGTGGCTGTCCAAATACAAATCTGGTTTGCTGGTGGGCGTGGGCGAAGATGCCGCCTACGTTGCGTCACAGATCGCATCAAGCTAATGTCGTTGCGAGGCGGCTCGCAACGACATCTATTCATAAATAAAAGGGGCTATGATTTTGCTCATAGCCCCTTTGCTTATTCTTCCACGATTTCCTTCACGCGTCCCACCTGTCCATCCATCAAACGGACTTTTATTCCGTGCGGATGATTCGGTGATTTAGTCAAAACATCTTTTACAACGCCTTTGGTTAATTTGCCTGAACTCTGATGTTGTTTCAAAACGACCAATACGGTGATACCGGGTTTGATCGCGGAGCGGGTTTGTCCATTCATTCATCATTCTCCATGACAGGTTGATTTGTCATTGTTGTAGTCTTTCACGGACTTCATAATGCTGGGAACGCTCATCGAAACGGGCCAGCAAAGCGCGCGCCTTGGGCGGGACAACAGCCGCTTCATAATCCTCGCCCGCAAAAGCGCGGACAGATTCGATGGAGTCAAACCACATGATGGTGATGAACTCCGTTTCCTTCCCAAGGTCTCTGCGGAATAATTGAATCTCCTGAAAGCCGGGGATGTTGCGCCCACGGATACCGATGAATATTTCGCTTTTCAAAAGCGACTCATACGCATCCGTATTTTCGTGAGTTGTGTAACCATGCCAAATTCTGCTGATCATAAGGTCTCCTCTTACATGTAATATGGCTTAAGATTTTCCAGTTTCATTGAGAAAGACCGTGAAATCGAGGTCGCCGGGCGAAGCGCCAAAATCCGTGAGCAGGGCGGCGGCTTCACTGCGATGTTGTGTGCCGTGATTAGCCACATGCAGGAGACAATGCCAGAGGATACGGTCACGTTTGGCGCCGCTATCTGCTGTGTAATGCAAATGACTTTCCATGTCTTCATCTTTTAAATTGGCAAGGTAAGCCCGCATGGCTTTCTCTTCTTCACGCCAGCGTTCATCTATGGATTTTACTGTTGGAAAGTCATCCAGATTCAAATCTGCCCCAAAGGGTTTCTTTTCAAATAATCTGAGCCACCCTCTTTCAGCGTCAAGGGTATGGACAAGAGTCCCACGCAAGCCGCCGAAGGGAAATGATGCGGGCGCAAGGAATTGTTCTTCAGTTACCTTCTGACTGGCTTCAAGGATTTTTCCATTAGCCCAGTAGTTGTAGTTGTAAATGAGTTGAATATCCTGGATATTCATTTATTGTTCCTTTCCTGAACAGCCTTTATTACTTTTTGATAAACACTTTTACGGCTATGGCATCTTAAATTCCTGCTATCCCCATCTTTCGCTGACTGCCAAAAGACAACGCCAGAGAGTATATGATCTTTTATTTTGTACGGGTTATCTGGTTCGGATACAATTAATATTTGCCAGAGACCGCCACCGCTTACACCATTAAATTTTTGAGGAATTCTGCTGTCTTGTTTATAGTCAACAGTTATTTCGCAATAATCCCAACCTTCTTTTTCATCATAACTGGGTATTCCTCCAATCCCACAGTAATTACAAAAAGAAATCACTTTATTGAACACTTCTGAGCTTTCCTCAATCGTCATCTCCTCTGGTGAGCCACAAATACACCAAATGCCAACTATTGGCTTATCTTCACTTAACATACGTTCTTGGTCAGGCAAGATGGGATAAAAATGTTTTGTTGCTTTAATAGTACCAACGTTAAGAGCAGGAATAACCACAAAAGAAAGATCTGGCCCATTTTTTTCTGTTTCGGGGATTCCAATATCAATAATATGAAGATCTATTTTGGGAATTGTAAATTCATGTTCTTGACCTTCTCTTGCGATAGTTAATCCGAGATGTTCGCCATATTCCAATTCTCTTATCACATGATGAGCAGTTAATATTCCGTATACATTGTCAATCGAAACCAGTGTCCCTGAACCTATATGGGTTATTTTTTTATTTCCACTTCTTTTATCAACAAAAACTTTTAAAAGCGCCACTGTATATAACTGAAGAGTATGAGCAATCTCATCGATTAGTTTTTTGGATGTTTCTGAAGGCATATCTGACCACAACAATTGTTTATACTTACTCATATTAGTTACCTCAACAACTATTCTGCATTTGATAAAAACACTTGTATATCACTTTTGCGGACGTGACAGTCACCTTAAAGGTGACTGTCACGTGAATTATGATAACAACCCTCTTGCAAATGACAGGAACGCCTGTACATCTTGAAGATCGTGACGATAAAACCTAAAACCAATTCCATCCAAGAAAATACCAACTTAAGACCGCCATCAGAATTTCAAACGTAAAAACCGATAAGGGTAACCAATATCTTCTAAGCCTGGATTGGGACACATAATTTCTCTTTTCAAGATAACTATAAAGCAATGCCGATTTCCTGTCAGGAGAGAACTTCTCCTCCAATTCCAAACCTCTTGCATAGAATTGGAATTGATGATCTCGCATTCGTCTTTCTATTAATGCAAGCAAGCCTATCGTCGATGCGGCAATTAAAAAAACACCCGCGTGTTGAGCGCTTACGCCAAGGCCTAAGAATGTGATATTTACCGTCCCAAAAAATGAGTATATTTGAATCCGCAGATTGTCAATTGTTCTTGTACGTTCAAATATCTCCCTTACTTCCATCTTCTCATATTCCGACATTAAACCGATTTTTTGAGATTTCGGGTCAACTTTAGGCATTGTATCCTTCCACTTTTCATATCTTAACCCAAGTTGCCACCTTTCGGAAAGGTTGACAAAAATCCATGAGATTCAATACAGTTGGGGTATCCCGACCACCAACAGGAGAACCTCATGGATACCCAAATTATAGTAGTGTTTTGTTTATG
>JABFSL010000045.1 GCA_013140605.1 Anaerolineales bacterium | reverse complement strand
GGTTTATCAAATTCGGTAAAACTGCCGGGAAAAACAGATCAGATAGCCCGATATCTTGCCAGCGCGGATGTTTTCGTTATGCCTTCACGCTGGGAAGGTTTACCGATTGCGTTATTGGAAGCCATGAGCACAGGTCTGCCATCGGTTGCCACAAAAGTGGAAGGTGTGGATGAAGTGCTTTTAGAAGGCGAGCATGGATTGTTTGTGCCAGTTGAGAACCCGCAAGCGTTGGCTCAAGCTATATTACAATTACTGCGCGACCCACAGGCCAGAAGCAGAATGGGTGCGGCGGCTAGATTGCATATTTCCACAAAATACACGGTTGACCGCATGTGTGAGCAATATCTGGAGCTTATGTTAAGCCTGAATGAAAATAGGTAATGCGAATTAAGTAGAGACTTCAAGATGAATCGTACTGATAAACAGATCAAAGATATATTAATTCTCCTGAGCACCGCTATTTTATTAATTGGCGCATGCACGGAGTTTTTTCATGTTGCCTCAGGGACGGGGGAGGCTGTTGGCGATTTTTCTCTTACATGGCTCATTTTATTTTCTGCTTTTGTTATATTCAGCTTCGCTTTGTTTGTTGTGACTGTTTTCTGGCAACGCGGTACTTTATCTGCCGTCTCAATGAGGCTGGTTTCGTATCGAAATGGAATGTGGTTTCTTTTGCGCTGGATATTTGCAATTCTTATCCTTGCCTTTCCTGTCTGGTTTTTACAATATACAAAATGGGGAATTGTTTTTCAAGGATTCTTTATTCGTTCGTTGATCTGGATCGTGGTTGTTCTTATCGTTGCGTTTCTTGCAAGCAAAGAAGATACCCTGTTTGGTTGGAAGGAAGTACTTGGCGCGTTCGTTCTTACCGCCAGCGCTTTTTCAATTGCAGTTTCACTTCAAGGCGTTACTGATTATCCATTCTCACTTGGTTGGTCCGAGGGAAACCGTCTGTGGGATTATTCCACGCTCTTTGGACGCTCTTTATACAAATATCCAGCCGACCAGAACATTTATGTTTTATTGGATCGCGGCAGGTTATGGGTTGGCGGGCTTCCATTCCTGATCCCGGGGTTAACAATTGAAATGGCAAGGCTGTGGGTTGGGCTTACACTGGTTGTCCCTTATTTTCTAATTGGGATCGCAGCGTTCCGAAGTTTGGACAGAAGTAATCGTCACTGGTTCTTTATTGTTCTTTGGATCTTTCTTTTCCTAAAACAAGGGCCTATTCATATTCCACTTGTTTTATGTGCGGCATTAACGATTTTGATTTGGGGTAGAAGTCTGTGGATCTCGATTCCCCTGGTTATTCTTGCTGGATACTTCGCCCAAACCAGTCGTTATACCTGGATGTTTGCCCCCGGCATTTGGATCGGTATGCTGGAATTGGCAGGCGCTTCCCTTCGTAACGGGAAGCTGGTCGGGTCTCAATGGACACGCGCAATCGCTTTGGGGATTGCCGGCGTATTCGGTGGCTATCTTCTGCCAAAGATACTTCCCCTGCTTGAAAGAAGTGTAAGTATTGAAAATGTCGGTGAACAGATCGCAAACTCCGGGTTTACTGCTGAAGGCATTGCTGGCGAAGTGTCGCGTCAGCCTTTGCTTTGGTATCGCTTATTCCCCAACTCCACCTATGGAAGCGG
The DNA here is from genome assembly GCA_013140605.1 of Anaerolineales bacterium. Classification (GTDB taxonomy): domain Bacteria; phylum Chloroflexota; class Anaerolineae; order Anaerolineales; family Villigracilaceae; genus Villigracilis. Next base: position 41,220 of record JABFSL010000045.1, on the reverse strand, counting down.
CATCCTGGCTGGTTTGTTGATCGCAGTTGCGCCATTGCTGATTATTTTATTCTGGCTTGCCATTACCAAAAAATGGGTCTTGAATATCTGGCAGAAACTGGCTTTGATCGGTTCGTTGCTGGCGTTCCTTATCGTCGGTTTGGTCGCAAGCACCAAGATCGGCGGTGGCGGCGACTTGCATAATATGGATATGTTTTTGATCGGGCTTGCATTCACTGCGGTCATTGCCTGGTATAACGGCGGAAGAGAATCCATCCTAAACCCGAATCAGCTCCCAGTTTGGATGAAGATCGTTGTCATCGCCTCCCTGGTCATCCCTGCCGTTGTACCGTGGCGGCAGATGCGTTCCCATCAATACGCAGAACAGGCATCCGCTCTTGTTACATTGACCGATGCGCCTGATGAAAAATCCCTCGACCTGCTACCTTCCGATGAAAAAGTAAATCGCGCTTTGGAGAAAGTTCAAGGTGAAGTTGCGGTTGCAAAAGATGTGGGCGAAGTGCTTTTTCTGGACCAGCGTCAGTTATTAACTTTTGGCTATATCACGGATGTCCCACTGGTGCCTGAATATGAAAAGAAAGTTTTGATGAATGAGGCTTTGAGCGCAAATGCCGAATATTTCCAAAGTTTTTATGAAGACCTGGCCGCGCGCAGATTTTCCCTGATCGTAAGCGAGCGGTTGTTCACGCCGATCAAGGATAGTTCCTTTGAGTTTGGCGAAGAGAATAACGCCTGGGTGACCTGGGTTGCCAATCCGATCTTATGCTTTTATGAAGAAAAGATAACTGTAAAAGAAATTGGTATTCAATTGCTTGTTCCGAAAAGCGGGCAGGTGGATTGTTCTGATCGATTGCCTTAATTATCGGTGGAGATTTTTCCTTGAGACAGAAATTAATCATAAATAAAGAAATTCTTCTGCCTTTATTAATTTTTTTGCTATTCCTCGCCGCATCCCTGCCCGGCGTGGACTGGGGCGTACCTGCGCTTTGGAATCCGGATGAACTTGTTTGGCGCGCGGGCAGCGCCTTGGAAGGTGAAATGGTGTTCGATGAGACGGAGCCTGATTACAATTATCCGTCTCTGCCAAAGTATGTGATGTTTGGGATCGGTAAAGTTGTTTACGCGTTGGGATATTCAACTTCGAAGTTTATTATTGCGGCGCGTGGTTTCTCTGCCTTGCTTGGGGCATTAAGCGGCGTTCTCATTTATTATTTGGCGCGCATGATCGGGGCAGGCAAGTCAATTTCTATGCTGGCAGGCTTGTTATATATTTCCAGCGGGGTGGCGGTTGCGAATGGCCGATTCGCGCATAATGACCTGTATCTGCAATTCTTTACCATTCTCTGCGTTTATTTTTCAATCAAGTATCAATTCACAAAATTAAACCGTTGGATTTACGCTTCATTTTTCGCGGTGGGACTTGCGGCTTCCAGCAAATATACAGGTGGAAGCCTTTTGCTCGTGCCTTTATTTATCCTGATCGTTATGAATTGGAGTGATCTGCGAAAGAACTGGTTTCGATCTTTTGTGGTTTTGTTGCTCGGCGGCCTGCTCAGTTTTGCTGGATATGTTGCAGGGACTCCAAAAGCCTTATATTTTTTGGCTTATTTCAAAAATGTGATTCCTGCCCTTCAGCGTTATCCGCAATATGGATTTAATTCTGGAAGCCAAATCGGGTTGTATGGCCAGTGGAGCGTCTTTGAATCCGCTGTGGGCACATTTGCTTATTATCTGTTTGTTCTTTGCTTTATCTGGTTCACAGCTCGGTTGATTCTGCGCCGGTTTGGAAAGACCCATATGGATGATAAGCAGGCTCAAGCTATCATGATCCTGCTTGTTACGATACTTATTTTTGATCTGCCGTTCCTGGCATCGATCAATTACATTCCGCGCTACTTCATTCCCTTCGTGCCGTTTCTGTCCATTCTTGGCGCGCTGTTCATAAATGAGATTATTGATTTGGCGAAGAACAAAGGCTGGAGATTTGTGCCCGCTGGTGTAACTCTTCTGCTTGTTTTTGGGATTTCCTACTCAATGCTGCGTTTGGTGAGCACGGCTTTGCTTTTTATGAATGACGCGCGCATACCCGCCAGTGAATATATTTCAACGTTTCGTGGATATAAGAAAACCATTGAGTACACTCTGTATCCGCCGATCGTGGACAAGAAACAGTTTTATGGAGCGGCGCGTAATTACCCGATCTACTTTGTTAAATATCCAAACGATATTGTGCCAACCGGCGGACGATTTGAATATAATCAAGGTGAGCAGGGATTGATCGAACGTAATGTGGATTACTTTGTGATTGATTCGTTTACCTATTCGCGGCTTTATAATGACTCCATCTGCGAAACAAATCCAGTGGAGTGTGATTTTTTCAAGAGATTGCTTGCGGGTGAAATTACATCGTTTCGTTTGATGGAAGACTTTACTTATTCCCTGCCGCCCTATTTGCCGCAATTGACTGTGACAGCGGTTAATCCAGAAATTCGTATTTATGAACGTGTAAAATAAAAAATGGCGGTCACCTCAAGTGTGACCGCCATTTTTTATTTTATGAAATTTCCGACTGTGTACACCGTGCCTGCAATGGGCGGTGTACTTTTCATTCCAATGACATGCCCCTTTGAAAAAATCCTGTGCGCCGCGGTGGCAATTTCCTTTTCAGTTGAAAAATGTTCGTCACGAATATCATGTCCCAACATGCGGAACATGAATACCATGAACGGCTTTTCGACGGGCGTGCCGTAGACCATCTGCCCGCCAGGCTTGAGCACGCGTCTCACCTCGACGAAAGCCTGCTCCAGCTCAATGGGCTTTAAGTGTTCCAATATGCTGACCAGCAGTACCGTGTCGAAAAAATTATCCTCATACGGCATTTTTAAAACGTCGCCTCTCTCAAGGAAAAGCGGAATATTCAGCGGCTCAAAAACGGATTTGACGGCATGAATATCGGCTGTCAGGTCGATGCCGTGAATTTCCTTGTACGTATCGTGCAGGTTGGGGAAGGCGAGCCCCGTCCCAAAACCGACCTCCAGGATGCGCTCTCCGCCTGTACATTCATCCAGAGCCAATTCCACGCGGCGGCGATACATGGGGCCAAAGATGGGCCAGTAATAATATTTGATCGGGTCGTATTGATTGACACCTTTGTACTGTTCAGCGGGTAATAATTTTAGTTTTGAAGACATGCAGGTTCCTTATACAAATTTGATTCTTCTTGCGGCAAAAGCCACCATTCTTAATAGGAGCAATCCGTGTTTCCAGCGCGAGATGTTGGTGGTTCCATAGGTGCGTTCACGGTAGCGGATGGGGAGGTCAACGATCTTTCGGTTCAACTTTGCCGCGCCAAAGATCAGGTCAAAATCGCCGAAGGGATCGAAATCTCCAAAGTAGGAACGGTTCGCGGCGATCTTTTCGTAATCTTCACGCCACATTACTTTTGTACCGCACAATGTATCCTTGATGGGTTGTCCCAGCAGCCATGAGAATGACATGCTGAATAATTTATTGCCGATGAAATTCAGCGTGCGCATGGCTTCTTTTTCCATTGGATAGACCAAACGCACACCGTTGACGAATTCACCTTTACCAGAAACGATCGCGTCATAAAAACGCGGCAGGTCTTCGGGCGGGACGGTCAGGTCTGCGTCGAGGATCATGAGGATGTCGCCAGTGGATTTCTCGAAGCCGAGTCGAATTGCGTCAGCTTTGCCAATGCCCGGTTGACGGAAGAGCAGGCTCGGGGTTGAGGGGTGAAGCGGAATTTCATCCGCTATGGTTTCGTAGGTATTGTCGTGTGAGTGTCCTTCCACGAAGACGATCTCAGTCCCGCTTCCCATCTTTGGCACACGCTCGAAAATCGATTTGATATTGCCTGCTTCATTGCGCGCCGCGATGACCACGGACACACTTGATGAGTTTTCCGGTTGTGGGGAAGGGCGTGCGATCACAAAGTTGGAAAGAGCGAAGTTATGAAATGGCCATAGTTTGACGAGATAGCGGTTCGCGAATCCGCCCAATGGCAGCGGCCATAATACCTCATGTGTGAACTGAATGCTTTCAAAGCCGGCGAGGTGAAGCATATTGTCGACATCTTCCGGGGTCAACCAGTTTTGGTTGAGCATGGGCGCCGCGAGGTTTAAATTTTGTGCGATGGTAAGGGGGAGTTGCCACAAGTGATTATAGAAATTTAAGATCAGCCGTGTGTGCGGAGTGCATAATCTTTTTGTTTGTTCGAGCGCGCGCTGCACATCCCATAGATCGTTGACGGTGTCAGAAAAGATGATGACATCGAATTTGCCTTCAAGGCTGGAAAGATCATGTGCGTCCATTTGCAGGTATTCGAGTTCAGGGTGGCGCTGTTTTGCGCGCGCGATCATTTCCTCGGAGAAATCAATGCCCACGCCATATGACGGCTTCAGATGCGCAAGCAGACTGCCCATGCCGCAGCCAATCTCCAATACGCGTTGATTTGGGCTGACAAGATATTGATAGATCTCGATCAGGCGACGGTGATACCATTTACCCATGCCGCGCCAGTTGTCGCGTTTTTGTGCAATTGAATCCCAGTGAGATTGGCGTGTCTGTTGATAAGTTTCCATGAACATCCTTTGCTTTTAGTCGTCGAGATTATAATTGGTTTTTCTTTCCTTCAAGTTCAGAAGTCAGGTGTTATAGATGCTTACTCAATTGTCATCGCGTTTTCGTTCCGAGTCCCTGTCCAGAGTGATCACATTTCTTTGGATGGGATTGCTGGCAATGGGAATATTGTCCAATCCGTTTTTTTCATATCCAGGCCGTGACGGCGGGATTTTTCTATACGTTGGCTCGCTGATTTTAAAGGGCAGAATTCCGTACTTGGAAGTTTGGGAGAATAAAGGTCCGCTTGTTTTTTATATTAATGCGCTCGGACTGGCTCTGTCCGGCGGCTCCCGTTGGGGAATTTGGTTTTTGGAATTTCTATTCTTTTTTTGTGCGGGCGTGATTGGTTATATTGTGATCAAACGTCTGATGGGTGTGATCCCCGCATTGGCTGGGACGCTTGTCTGGATCATCACGGCAGGGAATGTGTTGCAGGGAGGAAATTTTTCAGAGGAATATTCACTGTTATTTAGCTTTATCGCAATATTCGGCTTTTGGAAAAGTTTGGAGCATCCGCAGAAGAACTTTTATGTTCTGCTGGTTGGCATTTCGCTGGGATTAAATATCCTGCTGCGGCCAAACAATATCAGTATGCAGGCTGGGGCCGCTGGCACGTACTTTATTCTGACTCTGTTTTCAAAGGAATGGCGGATATTCTTCAAACGCGTCCTTTGGTATGCGATCGGCGTACTTGTTGTCATTGTCCCGGTTGTTTTGTATTTCTCTGCGCAAGGCGCGTTGACCGAAATGATCAATGTGGTGCTTGTGTTTAATTTTCAATATAGTGACGGTTTCAACCTGGTTGGAGTTTTGGATGGCTTGAAGAGCGCATCGCTCGCCATTGGAGTCATATACGTGGCGATTGCGATTCTCGGATATGCTTTCTCTTTGTGGTATTTGATAAAGAATAGGTTCAATGCCTCATTAGGAAAATTCCTTTTGATCTTATTGATAGGCTGGCCTATCGAAGCGATATTAAGTGCGCTATCCGGCAGAAATTATCTGCATTATTTTATTGGATGGGCGCCGTACGTGGGATTGTTATGTGGCTATACGGTTTATTTGTTGTTGCGCCGGTTTGCTCCAAACTCCGATAAATATTCCATTTTTGTTCTTCTTGCGTTAGTTGTTGTAACTCCGGTCAGCAATAGGACCGTTTGGAAAAATTACAGCGCTGTCCTTGCGCAGATGAGGTCTTCTCCAAATTCCGAATTGGATTATCGTGACCCGGTTGCTTCATACATTATGGAAAACACATCGCCACAGGATAAAGTATTTGTTTGGGGATTCCGCCCGATCATCAATTTTGTATCCAGCAGAGAATCGCCAGTGTCCTTCCTTCCGTATCCGCTTATTCATGTGGATACTCCCCTGGGGAATCATTGGGCGGATCAGTTTTATTCCCAGCTTACGACAGACCCACCAGCGTTGATCGTGAACGTGATCGAGCCTGCCGATAGGGAACGCATCCCCGATCTTGACCCGATTGTCCGCAAGGAATATAAAATAAAGCGCAAGGAAGTTGTTCTGGCTCCCAACTTGCAGGATACTTTGGATTTTATCGAGCAGAACTATGTTCGAATTGAGAGCGTCAACGGTTATGATATTTACCGTCTAAAAACCAGCATCCCCTAATCTTTTCATACAAAATGGGGGAGAACAGCAGATTAACATCTTGTAAATCTGTTATAATTCAGTCACTGAATTTTGAATTGAAAATAAACTATGGAATCAACAAACGACGAAATCCGTGAGCTTTCTCTGCTTGAGCAGATCGAAAGCGACCCAAACGTAAACCAGTCCACGCTTGCCACACAACTTGGTGTTGCAGTTGGGACGGTCAATTGGCATTTAAAACGTCTCATTGCAAAAGGTGCGGTCAAGGTCTCGCGCGCTGAGCGCAAAAAACTACGTTATATCATCACGCCGGAAGGACTTGCCCTGCGCGCCCGCCTTGCAGTGGATTATGTTGAGCGTTCCTTTTCCGTTTATCGCCGCACGCGTCAGCGCGTGAAGGATCACATTACGAAGATTCGGAATGCGGGGTTTGACCGTGTTCGTATCGTCGGTTCCGGCGATGTCGCGGATATTTGCAAACTCACCTGCCTTGAACAAGGCATTTCTGTTGTGAATGATCGCTCCGCGTCTGTGCCCGCGTTGGTGTTGGATGGATACAAGATTAGATTGGAGGGTCTGGAATGACGGATCGACACGTGGTTATTACCGGCGGCGCCGGGTATATCGGTTCACTCCTGACCTCGGAACTGCTCCGCGCAAATTACAGAGTCACCGTCCTGGACAGTTTACTGTTCGGCGGCGAGAGCATTGTCCCGTTTCTGAGTCATCCCAACTTCCACTTTGTCAAAGCAGATGTGACTGAACCGCGTACCGTCCGCGACGCGCTCAAAGGGAATTGGCCGAAGCCGGATGCGGTGATCCACTTGGCGGCGATTGTAGGCTTTCCCGCCTGTCAGGCAGTGGGGAAGCAGGTGTCGTGGAAGTACAATGTCGAAGCCACGAAAAATGTCTATGGTCAGTCAGCAGATTTGGGCGTGGAAAGATTCGTGTTCGCATCCACATACAGCAACTATGGCATGTCCACTGATGGTTTGCCCGTGACCGAAGAATCCCCATTAAATCCGCAATCCCTATATGCAGAGACAAAGATCGCGGCTGAAGAATTTTTGCTCTCACAAAAAGGATCAGCCTGCGCGCCGTTGTTATTTCGCTTTGCAACTTTATACGGCATTTCTCCGCGCACACGTTTTGACTTGATCGTGAATCAATTCGTGTTGGAAGCGTTCACGAAACGTTCGCTGATCATTTATCAACGCGGATACTCGCGTTCGTTCGTGCATATCCGCGATGTGGTGCGCGGCGTGATGATGGGGCTGGAAGCCGAAAAAGAAAAAGTGCGCGGACAAATCTTCAACCTCGGAACTGATAACGGAAATTATTCAAAGAATGATATTGTGCAGCTTGTGCTCAAGCGTATGCCCGAAACGGTTGTTGAGTTTAAAGACCTGACCTTCGGCGGCGACATGCGCGACATCACGGTTTCTTTTGAGAAGATCAAACGCGTGCTTGGCTTTGATACGACTTTGAATGTTGATGACGGCGTGCGTGAAGTTTTATTTGCTTTGAAATCTGGTTTGATCCGCAACCCTACTGATGATAAATATAGGAATGCTCAGTTTATAGTGCAATAAATCATGTCATTGCGAGGAGGGTGCTTTTCCCGACGAAGCAATCTCGCAGCTAACCTTGAGATTGCTCACCGCACTGGCGCGCGGCGCAAGTGTCGGGCGGAAGAACACCACCCTCGCAATGACGAAAACGAGGAGACATACATGACAGAAACCTTTTGGCAAAACAAAAAAGTAATCGTCACCGGCGGCGCGGGCTTTCTTGGTTCGTTCGTTATTGAAAAACTAAAGCAGCGCGGCGCGACTGATATTTTCATTCCGCGCATCGAGAACTACAACCTCGTTGACCCGAATGATATTAAGCGTTTGTATGCAGATACACTCAAAGACGTTGACCCGAAGAACATCGTGGTCATTCATCTCGCCGCGAATGTGGGCGGAATTGGCGCGAACCGCGAACATCCCGCGGATTTCTTCTACGATAATCTGATGATGGGGGTGGAGATGATCCATCAGGGATACAAGAATGGCATCGGGAAATTCGTTGCCATTGGTACGGTTTGCGCTTATCCCAAATTCACACCGGTTCCTTTCAGGGAAGATGACTTATGGATCGGCTATCCCGAAGAGACCAACGCGCCATACGGCCTCGCCAAGAAGATGATGTTGGTACAGGCGCAAGCCTATCGCCAGCAATATGGCTTCAACACTATTTTCCTTTTGCCAGTGAATTTGTATGGTCCGCGAGACAACTTCAATTTGGCAACTTCGCACGTGATTCCCGCTCTCATCCGCAAGGCTGTGGAAGCAGATGAGCGTGGGGATAAAGAGTTGCAAGTCTGGGGCGATGGTTCTCCGACGCGAGAATTTCTATATGTTGAAGACGCCGCTTATGGCATTGTATCTGCCGCCGAAAATTACAATGGCGACCTGCCTGTGAACCTCGGTTCTGGATACGAAATTTCCATCAAAGACCTCAGCGAAATGATCGTGAGATTAACAGGCTTCGAAGGCAAACTTGCCTGGCAGACCGATAAACCAAATGGCCAGCCCCGCCGCGGACTGGACGTCTCCCGCGCGAAGGAATTGTTCGGCTGGGGCGCGCAAGTCTCTTTTGAAGAAGGCATGAAGCGCACGATCGAATGGTTCAAAGCAAATCGAGACAAAATTAAATAAACGGACTGCGGACTTCAGTCCGCAACTTATTGAACAAAAGCGGACTAAAGTCCGCGATCCGGGAAGCTATGACTGAAATTACAAAGCACGAACCAACCACAATTTATATCAAGCCATCCAAAGGATTCGCCGCCCTAAATTTGCGCGACCTTTGGGTGTATCGCGAATTGGTCTTCTTTATGATCTGGCGCGACATCAAAGTCCGCTATAAGCAGACCATGCTTGGTGCGCTCTGGGCCATCATTCAGCCTATTTTGACAATGCTCGTTTTCAACTTCCTGTTGAATAGAGGCGTGCTAAACGTTCAGTCTGACGGAATTCCGTACCCGATCTTTTCGTACACCGGGCTTCTGCCGTGGGGATTGTTCGTTGCGGCGCTGAATCAAGCCAGCCGTTCGCTGACATCCAATCACAATATGATTACCAAGATATATTTTCCGCGCCTTATCCTACCGGTCGCTTCGGTGCTCGGCGGGCTGGTGGATTTTGTGATCGCGTTCATTGTGTTGATCGGCATGATGATCTATTTCAAAGTCAGCCCGGCGTGGAGCGTACTTTGGACTCTGCCACTTTTCCTGCTTCTTGCGATTGTCACAGCCTTGGGCGTGGCGCTCTGGCTTTCTGCGATTAACGTCCAGTATCGTGATGTGAACTACGCGCTTCCGTTCCTGACTCAGTTCTGGCTGTTCATTACACCTGTGATTTATTCTTCCTCTGGATTTTCCGAGAAAATGCGCCTCGCGTATTCCTTGAATCCGATGGCGGGTGTGGTCAATGGTTTCCGTTGGGCATTGCTCGGCTCAGGCACTGGACCGGATGCTTCGCTATGGGTTTCGGTTGCAATTTCCTTCCTTGTTCTCTTTGGCGGATTGTTCTATTTCCGCAATATGGAAAAGACATTCGCGGATACGATTTAATTATGACAACTGCAATCAGCGTAAAAAATATCGGCAAACAATACCGCATCGGCGCGGCGCAGACCAAGTTCAAATATGGCATGTTGCGCGAAGTGCTTGTGGACGCGGCCATGATGCCCGTCCGCATGTATAAGGCGCTGACTGGTCAGGGCGCGCGCGGTACGACCAATACATCATCTTTTTGGGCGTTGAAGGATGTCTCCTTCGATGTGGAAGAGGGGAGCGTGCTTGGGATTGTCGGAAGAAATGGCGCGGGGAAAAGCACCCTGCTAAAGATCCTCTCGCGCGTTACAGAACCAACTGTCGGCACGGTCTCTGTGCGCGGACGGGTTGGCTCGCTCCTCGAAGTGGGTACAGGCTTTCATCCTGAACTGACAGGCCGCGAAAATATTTTCATGAATGGCGCGATCCTTGGCATGAAGAATGCCGAAATCGAATCCAAATTCGATGAGATCGTGGATTTCTCCGAAGTCAGTCAATTCATTGATACGCCCGTGAAGAGATATTCATCAGGCATGTATTTGCGTTTGGCGTTTGCGGTTGCCGCTCACCTTGAACCTGAAATCCTTGTTGTGGATGAAGTTCTCGCGGTGGGCGATGCGGAGTTCCAGCGCAAATGTCTTGGAAAAATGGGTGATGTGGCTCAGCAGGGGCGCACGGTTTTATTCGTCAGTCATAACATGTCTGCAATTTTGCGCCTGACACAGGAAGCGATCGTTTTGAACAAAGGTCAACTTATTATGCGCGCGCCTACGCAGGAGGCTGTTGATTTTTACCTTTCATCGGGACAGTCACAGGCGGGTGAGCAGGTTTGGGATGCGGAAGATGTTCCGGCGGCGAGTGCTCCATTTAGGCCGATCAGCTTGAAGGTTAAAGATAGAAGCGGGAAAGTTGTCGATACTGTCCGCTCCACAGAACCAGTCCACATTGAATTTGAATATCAACTCGATGCGCCCATCACTGGTCTGCGGATCGGGTTGTATCTCAGCACCATGCGCGGCGAATATGTGCTCGCGTCGTTCGATACCGATGACGCGGAGATGTTCGATAAATTTGATTCGCGCAAGTCGGGGCGTTTTGTCAGCCGCGCTGAAATTCCCGCGGATATTTTCAACGAAGGTCGTTACAGCCTCGGCGTGAACGCGAGTTCGTTTGGCGTGCGCCGCTACTTCATGGACGAGAATGCCCTCGCGTTCAACGTGGATATTTCCGGCGCGCCCGGCACGCAATGGGGCGAGCCGCGTGTAGGGCCTGTCCGCCCGCGTTTAAATTGGAAGATCGAGAAACTGGATTAATGCGTAGGTCACGTTTTTAACGTGACAGTCACGCTGCAAGCGTGACCTACGGGAATTTTGATGTCAAATAAAACCACCCTCCGGGAACTAATGGGCGACCTGCCCTTCACTGCTGAAATCGATTGGATGCTTCGCTCCAGGAATCGTCCGCGCAAAGATCATTTCAATTTGGATCGTTTGCAAAATTCCCTGCCGGTGGCGCGCGCGGTTGTTGAGCCGTTTACAAAAAACGCGAAGCGCGGAAAAAAAGTTTTATTCTTCGCCACGCTTCATTACTGGATCGAGCAATCTGCTTATCTTGGTTTGACTCTTGCCGGTCTCGGACATAAAGTCACATTGTTGACTTTGCCCTACTCCGAGTGGCACAAGCAAAAGGATAACTTCACACAGCGTCAGCGCATCCTTCACACACGCGATGCCCTTTCGGCATTATCCCCATTAATCGAACACGCCTCTCTTCTTGACCTCAAGCCTGATTCTGCTCTCCCAAACATTCTCCAAGCTGATGTAAAAGAGATCTCGCTCTGGGATGTGCAATATACCCTGATGCGCGAAGAAGTGGACATGAACAACGCAGGCGACCGCGCGTTATATGACTTGCGGATTCAGCGCAACACATTCGCCGCCAAAGCCGCATTTGAATATTTGCAATCCAATAAACCTGATGTTGTATTAATTCCAAACGGATTGATTCTCGAAATGGGGATTTTCTTCCGCGTGGCGCGCTACTTGAACATTGATGCTGTCACCTACGAATTCAACGACCAGCGCGAACAGATTTGGCTCGCGCAAAATTCGTCAATTATGAAACAGGATACCGATTACATTGTGAATGCGCGCTGTCATCTGCCGATGACCGAAGCAATGTTCGAACGTTTAGCCGATTTGGAAAACGCCCGCCGCGGCGCTCGCGTGTGGGGCAAATCAAAACGACTCTGGCAATACGTCTCTTCGCAGGGCGCGCAAGAGACTCGTAAATTGCTTAATCTCGATGACCGTCCCGTGGTGATGCTCGCCGCAAATGTTTTAGGCGACAGCCTTACTTTGGGACGTGACATCTTTGCATCATCCATGACCGAATGGATCACGAAGACCGTTCAATATTTTGCAAAGTGGACTGATGTGCAAATGGTCATCCGCGTTCATCCCGGTGAAAGACTTGTCCCGCAGGCCAAATCAATGGGAACGGTTGTGCGGGAAGCGTTACCTGAACTCCCCAACCATATCCATGTCATTGGCGCGTTGGACAAGATCAACACGTATGACTTGATCGAAATCGCGGATGTTGGCCTTGCGTACACCACCACAGTCGGACTCGAAACAGCGATGAACGGCCGCCCCGTCATCTCCTGCGGCGAGACCCATTATCGCGGACGCGGCTTCACACTTGACCCAAACACATGGGATGAATACTACGCCACCCTCGAAAAAGTTTTGGCGGATATTCCCGCCCATCAATTGGATGAGAAACAAACCGAATTTGCATGGAATTACGCTTATCGTTTCTTCTTCGAATATCCACGCCCATTCCCCTGGCGCTTGATGAACTTCTGGGACGATCTCGAAATCTGGCCTTTGGAGAGAGTGTTGAGCGAAGAAGGTCTGGCGCAATTTAAAGATACGTTTGATTTTTTGGTGAACGAACCTTTTACGTGGAAGAATAAATTGTAGGGGCGGCGTCTTGCCGCCCTGGGCGGGGAAACCCCGCCCCTACGGATAAACAAATGACAAACGAAACCAAACAAAAAGTACGCGAATTCTACGATGAAGTCGGCTGGCAGCAGGAAGATAACGGGTTGTATCAAAACGCCCGTTACGAAGACCTGCGTCCCGTTTCGCGCGAATATATCCACAAGACACGTTTGCGCGTGATGAATGGACTTGTCCCAACCGGTAAATTTCTTTTAGATGCTGGTTCTGGTCCCGTGCAATATGAAGAATATAAAGTCTATTCGCAGGGATACCAGAAGCGTGTGTGTTTGGACATTTCCATTCAGGCATTAAAAGAAGCGCGGACTCGCATCGGCGATCATGGATTATTCGTGGTTGGTGATCTTGCCAATTTGCCGTTTAGACCAGAATCTTTTGATGGCGCGGTTTCCATGCACGCCATTCATCACCTCGCGCTGACGGAACATCCGCGCGCGTACAATGAGATCCATCGCGTGCTGGCTAATGGTCGCACCGCAGCCATTGTCAACGGCTGGCATGAACCGCGATTAATCCTGGCGCTTGAACCGTTGATCGCTCTCAGGCGTAAGCTGGCGGGTCTGCCTGTAAAAAAGAAAAAAGAATGGCTGAAGGAAGAAAACGCCAAAGGGACGTTCGTTCAAAAAATGACGCCTGAATGGCTTACGCGCGAGATCGGTTCGAAGATGAACATTGAGATCAAACCCTGGCGCAGTATGAGTACTCAGCTTTTGCGCTGGTTCATCCGACCGTTTGGCGGGAAAGCCTTCCTGAGATTTGTATATTGGCTGGAAGAGCGCTTCCCGAAATTCTTTGCCGAGAATGGACAGTATCCGTTGATCGTGATCAAAAAATAAAATGTCCAAGTTTACCGACCCAAAATATCTTACCCAGAATCAATACAAGGATTCTTCCAACCTGGATGCGCGGATTACGCTTCATCAAAAATTCAGCACAAATCCTCATGGCTGGACCAACTGGGTATTTGACCAACTGCTTCAACTCCCGGACAATGCGAATATCCTGGAATTGGGATGCGGCTCAGGCGTCTTGTGGAAGGAAGTTGCAAAGCGTATCCCCGCAGGCTGGACCATCACCCTCTCGGATCTTTCCAACGGGATGCTTGATTCAGCGTGGCGGAATCTGGTCGTTACGGGACGCAGTTTCAAGTTCGAGAGAATCGACGCGCAATCCATTCCCTACGTGGACGGAACCTTCGACGCGGTCATCGCCAACCACATGCTCTATCATGTCCCTGACCGAAGGCGGGCGTTGAAGGAAGTGCGGCGTGTCTTGAAGGATGAAGGCGTCCTGTTTGCCTCCACTCTCGGGAAGAATCACATGCGTGAGATGTGGGATTGGCTCGAACGCGCGGGCAGCGTCAAAAGATATATAGTTACTTCGGCTTTCACGCTCGAAAATGGGAAGGAACAAATACAGGAATTTTTTCCGCATATAGAATTGTCCCATTACCTCGACAACCTGCGAGTGACGGATGTTTCCGCGATGATGGCATATATCCGCTCGATGGCATCCACCGCAGACTTTCAGGAGGATATGTTTCGATCCATTGAGCGGGAACTCACGGAGACAATGAAACAGAACGGCGATATCTTTATTGAGAAAGCCGCAGTATTGTTCAAAGCATCGAAATAAACCGTAGACATGCTTGGCAGGTTGCCAACCCGCCAAACAGATAACAAGGAGAACTCATGGACTGGAAAAATCAAGTTGTACTTATCACCGGTGGCACAGGTTCATTCGGTAAAAAATTCACAAAAATTCTGCTTGAAGAAAAACAGCCGAAGAAGATCATCATCTTCAGCCGCGATGAATTGAAACAACATGAAATGCAGGTGGGCGGATACAACGATTCACGTCTGCGTTATTTTATTGGCGACATCCGCGACCGCGAGAGACTCCTGCGCGCCATGCATGGCGTGGATATTGTTGTACACGCGGCGGCTCTTAAGCAAGTCCCGGCCTGCGAATACAATCCGATGGAAGCGATCAAGACCAACATCATGGGAACGGCGAACGTGGTCGAAGCTGCGCTGGATGCGGGTGTGAAAAAAGTGTTGATGGTCAGCACCGATAAAGCTGTCAGCCCGGCGAATTTGTATGGGGCCACGAAACTGGCCGGGGAGAAGTTAACGATTCAAAGCAACGCCTATGCCGGGGGTTCAGCAACCAGATTTTCGTGCGTCCGATACGGGAATGTCGTCGGTTCGCGCGGCTCGATCGTTCCGCTATTTCTAAATCAACGCGCAAGTGGCAGGATCACCGTCACGGATGATCGCATGACGCGCTTCTGGCTTTCACTGGATCAAGGCGTCCGCTTTGTGATCACCTGCATTGAGCAAATGGAAGGCGGCGAAGTTTTTGTCCCCAAGATCCCAAGCACGAAAGTCGTTGACCTTGCAAAAGCCATCGCGCCGAATGCAGAGATCAATATGATCGGTATTCGCCCCGGCGAGAAACTGCATGAAGTTCTGATATCTGAAGATGAGGCTCGCCATACCATTGAAGTTGACAACATGTTTGTTGTTCAGCCCGCCGAAGCCACCTGGTTTGGTTATTCATGGCAGAGTAAAGGCAAACCGCTTAACGAAGGCTTTGTTTATTCCAGCGATAATAATTCCGAATGGCTTGATGTGGACGGCATTAAAAAATATATCGCACCTTTCGAAGAATTATTTACACAAGGCAAGCTCGAAGGATAAACTCGGTCATGACGCGCATTCTCGTTACGGGAGTCAGCGGTTTGCTTGGCATTAATCTCGCGCATGAAACGATGCGTGCGTATGATATTGTCGGAGTGGATCGCGGAAAACTGGTCAATGCGCCTTTCAAAATTTGGAAAGCGGATCTGCTGGACGCTGGGGCAGTGGACGCCATGCTCAATTCTGTGCGTCCCAACTGGTTGATCAACTGCGCGGCTCTTGCTGACCTTGAAGCCTGCGACAACGCCCCATACCTTGCCCGTGCCCTGAACACTGACCTGCCAGCCTGGATGGCAAAGGCTTGCAGAACGCGGGGCATTTCATTTGCGCATATTTCAACCGATTCAGTTTTCGACGGTGAAAAAGACGGCTTCTATACTGAGGCCGATTCTCCCAATCCACTGGGCGTTTACTCACAGACAAAGTTGGATGGCGAACGCGCGGTGCTGGATGAAAATAAAAATGCCATTGTGGCGCGTGTTAATTTTTACGGCTGGAGTTTAAGCGGGAAACGTAGCCTTGCCGAATTCTTCCATCATAATCTCACCAACAATAAAAGCATGAGCGGTTTTACGGATGTGATCTTTTGCCCGATGTTTGTCAATCACACCGCGCGGACTTTAATAAAAATGCTTGAAAAAGATCTGAATGGTTTGTATCATCTGGTTGGCACACAAGCCATGAGCAAATATCAATTTGGTGTGGAGATCGCCCGAAAATTCAGCCTTCAGGAAAGTGAGATTTCTCCCAAATCCATCCTTACTTCCAGCCTTACCGCACGTCGTGCCCACAATGTAGCGCTTTCCATCCACAAGTTATCCACAGATCTGGGTGAAGCACTCCCCGAGTTCTCCACAGGTTTGGATGAGTTTTACACCCAATACAAGCAGGGTTTTCCACAGAAAATCCGCAGTTATGCACTCTAGGGACGGGGTTTTCCCGCCCAAGTACTCCAAAGAGCCTAAGTTATCCACAGGCAGACCTCAGTTATCCACAGATTCAGCTACTTTTTTCCACAGGATACGCTTCGCAACCCACAGAAACAGAGGATTTATGGACATTAAATTCGGAAATCGAACAATAGGCTTAAATCACCCCACTTATTTCATTGCGGACATCGCCGCCAACCATGACGGTGACATGAATCGCGCCAAACAATTGATTCGTCTTGCCAAAGAAGCAGGCGCGGATGCGGCTAAGTTCCAGAATTTTGACGCCCCGAAGATCGTCTCTGATTATGGCTTCAAAGCCATGAATGGCGGGCAGGTTTCACATCAGGCAAGTTGGAAGAAGTCTGTATTTGAGGTTTACAAAGGCGCGTCCATTCCATTTGACTGGTCGATGACTTTGGTTGAGGAATGCAAAGAAGTCGGTATAGATTATTTCTCCTCGCCTTATGATTTCGAAGCGATTGATTTTCTCGACCAATATGTGGAAGTGTACAAGGCTGGCTCCGGTGAAATTGACTGGATCGAAGCATTGGAACGAATGGCGAGTAAAGGCAAGCCGTTCTTTATCGCCACAGGCGCATCCAATATTGGCGAAGTGCAAAAGGCTGTCCATGCGATTTTGAAGATCAACAAACAACTGGTGTTGATGCAATGCAATACCAATTACACCGCCAGCCCGAAAAACTACGATCACTTGCATTTAAATGTTCTGAAAACTTTTGGGACGATGTTCCCTGATGTCATTTTGGGATTGTCCGACCACACTCATTCAGTCGCGCCTGTTCTCGGTGCAGTGACATTGGGCGCGCGCGTGATCGAGCGTCATTTTACTGACAGCAATGACCGCGAAGGACCAGACCATAAATTCGCAATGAACCCTGAGAATTGGGCAAAGATGGTCGAAGAGACTCGTCTGCTCGAACGCTCGTTGGGCAGTTCGGATAAATTCATCGCAGAGAATGAAGAGGAAACGCAGATCGTCCAACGACGTTGTCTGCGTGCGGCGCGTGAAATCAAAGTAGGTGAGACTTTCACCCGTGACATGATCGATGTGCTGCGTCCCGCCACACGAGGCGCGATTAAGCCTGACCAGATCCAAAATGTGATCGGCACAAAAGCACTTATTGATATGCCCCTCGGAAAAGAATTGCGCTGGACGGATTTGGGGTTATAAGTTCCATGTTCCATGTTTCAGGTTCCATGTTGGATGTTCCTGATTACTCGAAATTCTAAAATGTGAAATGAAAAGGAAAACAATATGACAGCTATCACAAGGTTTGAGGATTTGATTGCCTGGCAGGAAGCGCGGAAGTTAACACAATTGGCATATGCGGTTACATCGGAAGGTTCGTTCGCAAAAGATTTCGAAATGAGAGATCAGCTCCGAGCGGCGGCTCTTTCCGCAATGACAAATATCGCAGAAGGCTTTGATAACGAATCGTCCATCGAATTTGCTCGTTTTCTCGGCATGGCTCGCCGTTCGTCCGTTGAAGTTCAGTCGCTGTGTTATGCAGCGATGGATGTAAAACACATCACTGAGGATGTTTTTCAAACTTGTTATGATCAGGCAAAAAAGACCAAGGCTATTATTGGTGGATTGAAGAAAGCCATTCTAAAAAATCCCCATCGCCCCGCAAAACCCTCAACCTCTTCCTAATCTTGAAACCTGAAACTTGGAACCTGGAACTTTGAAAGTCCTTTATTTCTCCCTCGGCTATTGCACACACGATTATCGATTCCTAAAATCCATTTCAGAAGGCGGGCATGAAGTCTTCTTTGTTCAACTGGAAGGGAATCAGAGGCAAGTGGAATCCCGCCCTGTGCCCGAAAATGTGAGCATGGTCATTTGGAAAGGCGGACGTGAACCGTTTCGCTGGGGCAATCTCGCAAAGTTGACCTTCGACTTTCGGCGTTTGACTCGAGAAATCAAACCTGATTTGATTCATGCAGGCCCCATTCAAACCTGCGCGTTCATCGCTGTGTTGAGCGGATTCCGTCCCATCCTCACCATGTCATGGGGATTTGATCTGATGGATGATGTCCATAAAAATAAATGGTGGGAATGGGTTACGCGTTACACGTTGAAACGATCCACATTTTTTACGAGTGATGCGAATGTGACTTGTAACATGGCTGTCAAGTATGGGATGGATGCGAATAAAACAGTTGTCTTCCCCTGGGGTGTTGATTTGGAGCATTTCAGAATGCGGAATGCGGAAGGCAGAAGCAAAGCAGGGTTTATGCTGTTCTGTAATCGCTCGTGGGAAACCCGCTATGGAGTGGATGTGCTGGCTCGCGCATTTGTGATGGTAGCTCAACAGCGTGAGGATGTCGGTTTGATTCTTTTGAACGGCGGCTCACAGGGCGCGCATATTCGCCAGCTATTGCAGAGCGGCGGCGTGCTGGATCGAGTCACTTTTGGCGGACAAATTTCGCAAACTGATTTGCCAAACTGGTATCATATGGCCGATATTTATATTTCACCCTCGCATGTGGACGGTTCCTCCGTGTCGTTGATGGAAGCGCTAGCCTGCGGGCTCCCCTGCCTCGTTTCGGATATTCCTGCGAACAAGGAATGGATAGTTGAAAATGAGAACGGCTGGCTCTTCCGCGATGGCGATGCGAATCATCTTGCGGAGAAGATTCTTTCGGCGATCTCTCAAAGGGAGAATCTGCCCGAGATCGGCAGAGCAAGCCGCAGGTCCGCTGAGATGCGCGCGGACTGGAAAAAGAATGCCGAAGTGTTGATGAATGTCTATCGAAGCCTTGGAGAATAATCATGCTCAATAAAAAAGAATTGTTGGATGGATTTCGCCAGACGAGTGTCAAGCCGGGTGAGACGATCATTGTGCATACATCGTATAAATCGCTGGGCGGCGTGGAAGGCGGCGCGGAGACGGTGATCGATGCGATGCGCGAGCTGGTTGGGCCGACGGGCACGGTGATGTTCCCTGCGTTCAATTTTCAATCGTGGACGGAGACGCATTATTGGGATGTGCTGGAGACGCCGTCGAAGATGGGCATGATTACCGAACTCGCGCGCATCAGACCTGACGCGAAGCGGACTCCGCATCCGATTTACAGTTTCTCCGTTTGGGGCGCGCGCGCTGACGAATTCTCCAAGACCGACGATGTGGAAGCGTACGGCCCGAACTCGGTTTTTGCGTTGTTCCACAAAACGAATGGAACCATTGTGAGTATCGGCTTGGATTTCAACAGCACGTTTTCATTGCATCATTATGTGGAGTTCAACAACGGCTGTGACTATCGCCGTGTGAAAGAGTTCTCTGGAATCTATGTTGGTTATGACCGTGTACCGCGCATCAAAACTTATTCGATGTTTGTCCGCAAGAATGAACGTGTGAAGACTTACATTGTGCCCGGTATGAATGATCTGCTTCATGCAGGCGTTATTAAAGAAGTTCAAGTCGGCGCGGCGAAAGTACATTTTGCAACGGCTAACGATTTTTACGATAACATGTCGGTCATTGTGCGCGAGCACCCTGAGAAATTGCATTATATTGAAGAGCCGAAATATTAATTATGTGACGTAGGGGCGGCGTTTCGCCGCCCAGGGCGGGGAGACCCCGCCCCTACATGGTGATAATTATGAAATCTTATACATCTTTGAAATCCATCCTCGCTGAATTCTTTCCGTTGCATCGGACTCTCGCATCTGACGATCACGATAAGACTCTTGAAATTATCGGCTCGTACATGCCTGATTCATCCAACTACACCATCGAGACTTATACTCCGCTCGAAAAAGCATGGACATGGTACGTGCCCGAAAGATATATAGTTCACGAAGCGTATTTGGAAATTGAAGGCGGTGAGCGTGTGGTGGACTTCAAGAATAACCCGCTTCATCTCGTTTCATATTCCCTGCCTGTTGATAAGACTCTTTCTTTTGAAGAACTTCAACCGCATTTGTATTTCAACGAGAAACGTCCGCACGCCATTCCGTGGGTCTTCAAATATTATGATCGCGATTGGGGATTCTGCTTACCGAAGAATATTTTTGACAAACTTCCGCGTGATAAGAAATATAGAGCAGTTATTAAATCTGAATTCATCACCGACCCGAAGCAGGGATTCAAAATGGCGACCGCCGTCATCCATCCCGTGGGCGGAGCGAGTGCGTCAGCGGGCGAGATCATCGTGCAGGCGCATACCTGTCACCCAATGCAAGCCAATGACGATGGCGCGGGTGTGGTCAGTACCATTGAGTTGGCGCGCCGACTCGCCGAAAAGCCATTGCCTGCTGGCTCGATGAGCGTCCGCTTTTGGTTTGGGCCTGAGACCATTGGTACGATTGTTTATCTTTCGCACAACGAACATCTGATTCGAAACTTACGCGGCGGCATTTTTATGGAGATGACCGGCAATAAGAATAAGATTGCCTGGCATCATACCCGCCAGCACACGCATCTGCTCGATAAAATTACCAATTACCAATTACGCAATGTCGCTCACGATGAGCGTGACTTCGCCGCAGCTCCCGCCAATGACGAACGTGTCATCAACGGCCCCGGAGTCAACGTGCCGTGTATTTCGATCAACCGCTGGCCTTATGACGAGTATCACACCACTGACGATAATCTCGACATCATGCACGATGATATGCTGGTTGGTGCGGCGGAGACTGCTGAGCAGATCATCCGCATCTATGCCACGAATTACATTCCGAAGCGCACCTTCCGTGGACCTGTTTTCCTAAGCGGCAACGGCCTGTGGGTTGATTGGCGCGAGAATTGGGCGCTCAACCGCGCCATCGAAAAGATCATGATGCGCTTCGAAGGTGACTTGTCCGTGTTTGAGATCGCCGAACAAGTTGGCCTTGATTATTGGATGGTGCGCGACTACATCGAAAAATTCCGCGCGAAGGGATTTGTAACCGCCGGGCCAATTCCATCCGAGGCGCAAATAGGGTAGGTCACGTTTGTAACGTGACGTCACGCTACAAGCGTGACCTACGAGATGATATGACCCAAAAAGTAGTAGCCATCATTCAAGGACGCATGTCCTCCTCCCGTTTGCCGGGAAAAATCCTTGCAGACATCGCAGGTCAGCCGATGTTGACTCGCGTTTACACGCGCACTTCGCGGGCGCGGACTCTGGACGAAGTCATCTTCGCCACGACGACAGACGCATCAGACGACCCGGTAGCTGAGTACTGCGACTTTAGCGGCATTCCCTACACCCGAGGCAGTTTGTTCGATGTGCTGGATCGTTATTATCAAGCCGCATTGCAAGCGAAGGCTGATGTGGTTGTGCGCATCACGGCGGATTGCCCAGTGATTGATCCTGAATTAATAGATAATGTTGTAAATACCTTGCTCGAAGATGAATACGATTTCGTCTGTAATCGCCTTCCACCTCCGCGGACTCGTACCTATCCCATTGGTTTGGATGTGGAAGCCTGTACTTTCAAAGTGTTGAAGAAAGCATGGAAGGAAGCCAAAGAACCGCAACACCGCGAACACGCCATGCCATATTTTTACGAAGGCGTACAACTAAATACTATCAACCGCCAACTGCAAATTGGCCTTTCCCCGCGCGGATTCAACATTGCCCTTCTCCACCACACCACCGATTTTGGAGATTACCGCTGGACGGTGGATACCCCTGAAGATTTAGAGTTCATGCGAGAGGTATATTCCCGCTTCAATGGACGAGATGATTTCACATGGAAAGAAGTTTTGGATTTAGTTCACGATGAACCTAGGTTGATGGAAATCAATGCAGGTGTGGAACACAAGACTCTCAAGGATATTGATAAGCGCGCACTTAAATAATTCCGTCATTGCGAGACCTACGAAGTGGTCGAAGCAATCTCCACCATCGCGAGGGGATTGCTTCGGCGGAAGAACACCGCCTCGCAATGACGGGGACTTACTGATAACTGATTTCTCATGCAACTGATAACTCTCTTCTCCGCCCCCAAGCCTTTTACAAATCCGCACATTGCGATGATTCAACGCAACGCGATCCACTCGTGGACTTTGCTTCCTAACGTCGAAGTCATTTTGCTTGGCGAAGAGATGGGACTTGCCGAAGCCGCCAAAGAACTTGGTGTGATGCATTTGCCGAATGTGGCACGGAATGAAACTGGCACGCCGTTGATCTCGTCCATGTTTCAATTGGCGAGAGAAAATAGTGATAGCGAATTACTGTGTATCATCAACGCGGACATGATTCTCATGCCTGATTTTGTAGATGTCGCTCTGGAGTCCAGCAGCTTGCTGCTAAACAACCGACAGCAAGCTGTCGGACTCCAGAGATTTGTGTTGTTGAGTCAGCGTTGGGATTATGACATTGCCACTCCGCTGGATTTCGCCGCAGGGTGGGAGTCAGGCCTGAGGGAATCTGTCAGAAAACAGAATCAGCTTCACCGTCCTGCTGGAAGCGATTTTTTCCTTTTTCCAAAATCCTGCTATCAAGACATCCCGAACTTTATCATCGGCCGTGCAGGTTGGGATAATTGGATGATCTACAAGGCACGCAGTGAAAAATGGCCGGTGATCGACTGCACGCCGTCGGTGATGATCGTGCATCAGAACCATGATTACAGCCATCTGCCTGGTGGGAAGTCGCATTACGAACATCCTGATACAAATGAGAATATCCGCCTCGCGGGTGGACAGGCGAACATCCGCTATACGATTTTGGATTCAACTCATCGCCTTGTAGATGGTAAACTTGCCCGCCCGCGATTATCTTATCTGCGATTCATGCGCGGCGTGGAGTTGTTCCTGCGCGCGATATTTTTCTTCCTGCCTGAGAAGTCGATTGAAAATATCGCAAGGCCGAAGAGATGGAAGAAGCGATTTAAGAAATTATTCAAATAACGCGTAGGGGCGGCGTCTCGCCGCCCTGGGCAGGGAGACCCTGCCCCTACAAGGAATATAAATGCGTAAAGGCCAAAACCCCGCCAAGTTCGTTAAAGACGTAGCCCGCCCTGAGCGGGTGACTGTTGCGTTATTAAATTACATTCCGTTTTTGAGCGGATTTTACGCTGAGACATTGGATGTATTAAAAGTAAGTTTGGAATCCATGCGCAAGGATGCGGGACTGCCGTTCGACTTGATGGTCTTCGATAATGGCTCGTGCCCCGAAGTGCGCGAGTATCTAGTGAAAGAAAAAGAAGAGGGGCGGATTCAATATTTGATTCTCTCTGAAAAGAACATGGGCAAGGGTGGCGCATGGAATGTGATGCTGACGGGCGCGCCGGGTGAGATCATTGCCTACACCGATGCGGACGTGTTGTTTTCCCCGAACTGGCTTTCGCGTTCTGTGGAGCTTCTCGAAACCTTCCCGAACGTGGGCATGGTGACGGCTCGTCCGTACCGTACTTCGCCGGAGTTATATTCGTCAACGTTGGAGTGGGCAAAAAAGAACGCGACATTGGATGAAGGTCAATTCATTCCGTGGGAAACTTTCCTTGAATTCAATCTCTCGCTCGGGCAGACTGAAGAAGAGAATAAGAAAGTATATGCAGAGACTAGTGACTGGAGAATAGTCTACAAAGACGTAACCGCGCTTGCGGGTGCTTCGCACTGGCAGTTCACGGCATACAAATCCACGCTGGGACAATTCCTGCCCTTTGACATGGACAAGCCGATGGGGCAAGTCCGCCAGTTGGATAAGCGCATGAACGACGCGGGATTACTGCGGCTGATGGTCTCCGATCCGCTGGCGATGAATATGTCCAATACACTGGGTTATTTGCGCGGGGAATTGGGGAAGGGACGAGTAACGAGTAAGAAGAAAGTGAGTTTAGGCAAGCGTGTGTTGGAAATTGGGTTTATCAAGAAGATTTTGTTGGCGGTGTATAACAAAATATTTAATTGGTATTATTCGTAACAAACATATTCCGCTGGTTGAGTAGGGCGGCGGGTTTCGATACGCCGTTGCACGGCTACTCAACCACCGCCGCCCGTACACTTGCACCAGCACGCAAGTGCGGGTGTCGAAACCAGCAATGAAAAGTAAACTTGAAATTCAGAGGTGTGGTTTCGATACGCCCTGCGACGAACACGCAGGGCTACTCAACCACCGTATGGGATAGAGAGTTTTTATGGCATGGATGTATATTCTTGAATGTTGTGATAATTCATATTACGTCGGCTCGACCAAGAATCTGGGGCGCCGACTCTCTGAACATCAAGAAGGATTAGGCGCAAGATATACAACGCGCCGATTGCCAGTGAAACTGGTTTATTGTGAAGAGTACGAGCGCGTTGCCGACGCGTTTTATAGAGAGAAGCAAGTTCAAGGCTGGCGAAGGGCAAAACGGGAAGCACTGATAAACGGCGATTCGCAACTTTTGCCTGTGCTCGCCAAGAAGGTCTTTTATAGAAGTAAAATTGATAATGTAGTTTTGGTAGATGGTGAACTCGGTGGTTGAGTAGGGCGAGTGTTCTTCTCGCCCGTATCGAAACCACCCATATATAACAAGATTTTCAGTTGGTATTATTCGTAACAGGAATAGCCCGTAGGGCTTCGTAAAAATAGCACGGGTGATTTATCCCCGTGCGGATTAGCAGATGCCGCGAATGTTTATCGAAACGGGATAATGCACCTTGTGCGAATCCGAAGTGTGGAAAATGCCAATCGAAACAGAAAAATGCCTTTCGACTCGCGCCACATCTAGCCGCAACACCGCGCCTCTGGAAATAAATCCTGCCCGATAGGATTTATCCACGCTCATGCCCCGCAACGGACGTGAACGTCCGTGCTATTCGTACAAAGGTCTTCGACCTGACCTCGCAAGGGAGTTTTATGTCATTCCACAAACTCTACTATCATTTCATCTGGGGAACGAAAAATCGGTTGCCCATCATCCTGCCTGAATTTGAATCCGATTTGCACCGCGCAATTGCCGCAAAATCCATTGAACTGGAAGGTTTCATTTACGCGATTGGCGGCATTGAAGACCACGTTCATGTCGCGGTCAGCGTCCCCCCGAAAATAGCATTATCGAGATTTATAGGTGAGGTCAAAGGAAATACATCGCATTTTGTTAATCATGTCATCAAACCAGATTTTGAATTTTACTGGCAGGAAGAATATGGTGTACTATCGTTTGGCGAGAAAAATCTTTCTGCAATTGTGAAATACATTCACAACCAAAAACAACATCATGCGGATGGAACAGTGCAATCACAATTGGAGCAAGTAAGCCCGTAGGCGGCGTGCTGAGCCTGCCGAAGCGGCTTCGTAAAAATAGCACGGACGATTTTATCCCCGTGCGAGTCCGAAGCGGGTAAAATGCCTCTAGAAACAGAGTTGCATTGAAAGGGAATATTCATATGAATATAAAAATTATTCTTTCAATCATTGGTGTATTGCTAATTGCATTCGTCCTCTTTCTCCTCGCGGACTCCCAAAACCTCGGCGGACTCTTCCGCGCGCCAACGCCAACTCTAACCAATACCTCCACACCCACGAACACATCAACTGCAATTGCTACCGCTTCGCGAACCCCAACAATGACTGCTTCGCAAACACCAACTTTTACTCCAACCTTCACACCCA
Source organism: Anaerolineales bacterium (assembly GCA_013140605.1). Lineage (GTDB taxonomy): Bacteria > Chloroflexota > Anaerolineae > Anaerolineales > Villigracilaceae > Villigracilis. Next base: position 15,140 of record JABFSL010000045.1, on the reverse strand, counting down.
CATTCACCGCCACGAACACACTTGCCCCATTGTGGACAGCGACGAAAAAGCCAAAGGAAAATGATGGTGGAAATGGTGGCGGAAATAGTGGAAATCCCTGTGAGCCATGGCCTTCATGTGGTGATCCTGGCGGTGGAACGCCCTCAGGCTAGATCAAGCCTATTAAACAGAACCAACTTCCAGTCACGTATGAAGCAGATACTTTATTCAATAAGGACTCATGACCAAACGAATCTTCATCTCCGCCGACCACGGCATGGCAATCACCGCACGGACGTTAACGTCCGTGCTATACATACGAAGCCGACTGAAAGTCGGCTAGGGCGTTTCCAGCGTCCTTTGTAAAAATAGCCCGACGGTTAATCGTCGGGCGGTGTTGACGGTGAGATAAAATCCATCGAAACAGAATCAACTCACAATTAAGAAAGAAGCATAGTGACCAAACGTATCTTCATCTCCGCCGACCACGGCATGGCAATCATCTACTTCTTGCAAAGCGACGTTGTCTCGACGCTGCTTGCTGCGGGCGTTGAAGTCGTCGTCCTCACCGACGATGACACCAAAGAAAAGATCGCGTCACGTTTCACGCAACCTGGACTCACTTTTGAAGGCTTGCGTTTGAAGCAAGCCAATGACTACGCTAAAAAAGTCAGCCCGCGCTGGCAATGGCTGCTCACCTACCTACGCCGTGTGGGCGGCTCGCGCCGCATCAACACCGAAGCCATGGACAGCCACATTTGGGAAGTGTGGGGCGAGAACGGCTGGAAATTCCGTTTGGGCATTTGGATGCCCTCCGCGCTGATGATTCCCCTCCTGCGGAATTTTTCCTTTGCCCGCAAATTTTTAATTCGGATGCAAAACCGCTTCACGCCTACCCCGGGCCTGTATACTGACCTTTTTGACAAATATCAACCCGACATGGTCATCGCTTCAACTCCAGGCTGGCGCATGGACCGTTACCTCCTGCGCGAATCTGCCAAGCGCGGAATCCCGAACATGACCGTCATTGTCGGCTGGGACAATTCATCGTCATACAACGTCTCTGGCGCAGACGTGCAATGGGCGACGTGTTGGTCTGAGTTGCAAAAAGAGGAACTCGTCAAAGGTTCAGATTGGAACCCCGAGCATGTGCATGTGGGCGGCATCCCCTCGTATGACGGATATTTTCGCAAGCAGTGGCTCATGCCGCGTGACGAATATTTCAAGCTGCACGGGCTCCACCCGCAACGTAAATTAATTTCATACGCCAGCAGTTTTGTCCATTTTGCACCGAACTTCCCCAACATCGAAGCGCTGGCGAAATTGGTTTCTTCTGATGCATTGGCTGAGCCTTCGCAGTTGTTGATCCGCTTGCACCCGAGTCATTTTCAGGATAAGCCGAAAATCTTTGCAGACGAACGCGCGCAAGTTTTTGAGTTGGAGAAGAAATATCCCAACGTGCATGTCGTCCAGCCCGTTGCATTGGGCGGTTCACTCGGCTACTACGGCGGCGAAGATATGGACGAGAAATCCTCCATGATGGCGTACTCCGATGTGGTGGTGACTGTTTATTCCACCATGCTGGTCGAGACCGCTGTCCACGACACGCCAATGATCGCCGCAACAATTGATACTCCTGGCGGGTGGAACAAGCCGAAGAAATTTTCTCTGTCCCTCAAAGAAATCGGCAACTGGCCCACCCACAAACGTTTCCGCGAGGCCAAGGCGGGACGAGTAGCAACTACTGAGAAGGAGTTGCGTTCCATGTTGAATGCGTACTTGAAAAATCCGTCCCTTGATTATCCTGAACGCCGTAAGTTTATCGAGGATGAGATCACATCTACGGATGGAATGTCTGGCAAGCGAACGGCAGAGTTTATTTTGAAAGTGTTGAATTCCTAATGTCGTTGCGAGCGTCATTTGCGAAGCAATCTCCAATGCTCAGGGGGATTGCTTCGGGCGAAAACCATCGCCCTCGCAACGACATACTAATTTCAGATTTCACCCCTCATCATTCGTAATTACAATAGTCAGGCGAATGACTACTTGACTAATGAACCAGCAGACTACATGACCAAACCCATGCCTCTCTTCTACTTCTCCATCACCCTCGCGATTTGCTCCAGTGCGCTGTATCATTTTGTCGCCAAGAGCACGCCGTCGAATGTGAATTTCACTGTGTCCCTTCTGGTGACGTATGCCGTTGCGTTTACAGTGACCCTTTTCACATTTTTCTTTTTCCCCGCCAAAAACGGAGTTGTGGCTGAACTCAAACAACTCAACTGGGCCAGCATTGGACTCGCCATTGCGGTGGTCGGGATCGAGTTTGGCTTCCTGCTCGTCTATCGCGCAGGCTGGAATTTGGGAATCGCCGCAGTATTGACCAATGTCGTAGCCTCGCTGATCTTGCTCCCCGTGGCGGTTTACTTTTTCAAAGATAAAATCTCGTGGGTCAATATCGTTGGAATTTTTGTATGTTTAATTGGATTGGTCATGCTGAATTGGAAGAGGTAAAGGATAACTTGTTATGAAATATCTAATCGCCGGACTTGGCTCCATTGGCCGCCGCCATATGCGGAATTTGATCGCGTTGGGTGAGAAGGATATTGTCCTCTTCCGCACACGCAAAGCGACAATGCCTGAAGATGAGCTGGCAGGCTTTCCCGTTGAAACCGATTTGCAGGAAGCGCTAAAGAAACATAAGCCTGATGCTGTCATTGTTGGAAATCCAACATCCATGCATTTGGATATTGCCATTCCCGCCGCCGAAGCGGGCTGCGCTATTTTGCTTGAAAAGCCAATTTCAAATTCAACCGAAAGATTAGGTCAACTCGAATCCGCTGTAAAGAAAAGCGGAGCAAAAGTATTGGTCGCTTTTCAATTCCGTTTTCATCCGGGGTTGATGCGCGCCAAACAGTTGATCTCCGATGGCGAGATCGGACGAGTCATCTCCGCGCATGTGCATTTTGGTGAGTATCTGCCCGCGTGGCATCCGTGGGAGGATTATCGCCAAGGCTACGCGGCGCGCGCCGATATGGGCGGCGGCGTGGTGCTGACTCAATGTCACTCGCTGGATTACCTTCCGTGGCTGGCGGGGAAAGTTGAATCAGCCTGGGGATTTACCGCCAAGTTGAGCGACCTCGAAGTCGACGTGGAAGACACGGCTGAGATCGGTCTGCGTTTCGAGAGCGGGGCGCTGGGCAACTTGCATCTGGATTTCAACCAACAGCCGCCCGCGCATCGTTTCGAAATTATCGGAACCAAAGGCTCATTAAAATGGGATCTCTCCGACGGCGCGACGCGCATTTATCGCGCCTCTGCCGAATCGCTGGCAACTTCCACAGGAATGGGGATCAAGTCCGGGGGCGAATGGGAAGCGTATCCACTTCCAGAGAATTGGGAGCGGAATGTCATGTTCCTCGAACAGATGAAACATTTCGTTGCAGTCGTTCACGGCGAAGCCGAACCAACTTGCACACTGGATGATGGTGTGCGCGTGATGAAGTTGATTTCCGCTGTCCATGAATCGCAGAAAACAGGGCAGTTAATATCACTCAAGTAGAAAAGAAAAATCCGCGATTATTTCCTATACTCCAAAATTCACCGACTGAATTTTGGAGTATAATTTGCGCTTGTGTAAATTTGCAGGGGCACGGCGGGCGAGTAAAAGCCTGAACTGCCTCTGCTTTATCAATCAATTGGAGTGAAAATGACAAAGTTGATCCCCCCCTATGGTGGAAAATTAGTTAACCTGGTTGCTGAGGGCAAGGAACGTGAAGAATTGCTCGCCCACGCCGGGAAATTGCCTTCCATCAAAATCACCATGCGCAACATGTGCGATCTTGAATTGATCGCCACTGGCGGATTTTCGCCGCTGACAACTTTCATGGGCAAAGCGGATTATGATCGTGTGCTCAAGGAAATGCGTCTTGCGGATGGAACCCTCTTCCCGCTTCCCATCACCCTGACAGCTGATCCTAAAGAACTGCCGACAGTGGGCGAAGACCTGGCATTGCGCAGCGCAAATTTCGATCTGATCGCAGTGATGACAATTAATGAAGTCTTTCACTGGGATGCGGAGACCGAAGCCACACTGGCTTATGGCACAACTGACTCCAAGCATCCGATGGTTTCCGAGATGGAGCGCTGGAACAAGGTATGCATCTCCGGTCCGTTGAAAGTTATCAACCTGCCCAAGTATTATGACTTTGTAAATTTACGTCATACACCCGCGCAGGTGCGCGCCATGCTTGAAGAGATGGGACATGATAATGTAGTCGCTTTCCAGACTCGTAATCCCCTGCATCGCATCCACGAAGAACTCACCAAACGCGCCGCTGCGGAAGTCAAAGGTTCTTTGATCATTCATCCCGTGGTCGGTATGACCAAGCCCGGCGATGTGGATCACTACACCCGCGTCCGCACCTACAAGGCGTTGGTGGATCATCATTATGATAAAAGCAATACCATGCTCAGCCTGCTTCCATTGGCCATGCGCATGGCTGGCCCGAAGGAAGCGGTGCTGCATGCCATTATCCGCCGCAACCACGGCGCGAATCACTTTATTGTGGGCCGCGATCACGCAGGGCCGGGAAATGATGCGAGCGGCAAACCGTTCTACGGTCCGTATGATGCGCAGGAAATGATGACCAAGTACGAAGCCGAACTCGGCGTCAAGATGGTTCCGTTCGAGATGCTTGTCTATCTTCCCGATGAAGAGCGCTATGTGGAAGGGAAGGATGTGCCCGCAGGCGCGAAGACGGCCAATATCTCCGGCACGCAAGTCCGTGATGATTATCTTGCCAAGGGCAAGTTGTTACCTGAATGGTTCACACGGCATGAGACCGCCGAGATTCTGCGCGAGATGTACCCGCCGCGCCACAAACAGGGTTTTTGTATTTGGTTCACAGGCCTGAGCGGTTCAGGCAAGAGCGCCACATCCGAAGTGCTTACGACGCTGCTGCTTGAGCGCGGACGTGAGACCGCCATCCTTGATGGTGATGTGGTTCGCACACATCTCTCCAAGGGACTTGGCTTTAGCAAGGAAGACCGCGACACCAACATTATCCGCATCGGATTCGTGGCTGGTGAAATTGTCCACGCCAGCGGCGCGGTGATCTGCGCGGCTATCAGCCCGTACCGTGCCACACGCGCAGAAGCCCGCAAGATGGTCGGCGAGAACTTTATCGAAATATACATGGATACCCCTGTTGAAGTCTGCGAGCAGCGTGATGTAAAAGGCTTGTATGCCAAGGCTCGCCAGGCGATGATCGATGGCAAGCCTATGGGCTTTACCGGTGTGGATGATCCCTACGAACCGCCGATCGAACCTGAAATTACGCTCAAGGGTTTTGATTCAACCCCGGAACAAAATGCCCGCAAGATCCTTACTTATCTTGAAGAACAAGGCTATATCGCAAAATAGCAGTAGTTGATTTTTCTGTGAAGATACGGGGTACGCCGGGAAAATACGGACGTACCCTGTTCTTCGCAAGTTATCAAATGAAACCCTTTTTAAAGTCTCAACTTGTTTTTCTGCTTGCTCTTGGCGTGATCGCCCTAAGCTCAGTGGGTGTTGTGCTTTACAGCACCCCTCAGGGACTTGGGCTTTCAGATGACTCGATTGCCTACATCGCCGGCGCGCGCAGCATTCTAAGTGGACAAGGCTATCGCGAAGCCTGGCTTGCATCCAATCAACCCGTTACACATTTTCCCCCCGCTTTCTCATCCATACTTGCGTTGATCGGCCTGAGCGGGCTTGATCCTTTACGCGGCACGCGTTTTATTAATTCCCTTCTATTTGGCGGGAACGCGTTTTTGCTTGGCATTCTCGGCTGGCGTATGACCAGATCACAGTTTGCGGGCGTGGTGCTGGCTTTGCTGTTCGCGGTCAATGCTTCACTGCTTAATGCTCATGCTGTTGCGATGAGCGAACCGCTTTATATTTTCTTTAGTCTCGCCGCGTTCCTTACGTTTTCCCACTCTGGAGTGGATCAGCTTGCTGATCCACAGTCGGCAGCAAGCTCCCGCGCTCCAGAAAAAAACATATGGCTGATCGCAACAGGCATCTTCACCGCATTTGCCTACCTCACCCGTTATGCTGGACTCGCACTACTCGCGACATTTCTCGTCGCGCTCATCCTGCTTCAAGATACCTGGAGAAAAAAATTGACCAGCGCGGGTATCTTTCTTGCCGGTGCCGTTCCGCTCCTGATTGGCTGGAGCATTCGCAACAAACTCGTCGCGGATAATGCCACCAATCGCACGCTGGTCTGGCATCCGCTCACTGTTGAAAATATTAATATAGGTATTTTCAACTTCTCCGAATTTTTTATTCCAGTTGAAACATGGCGGCGCGCGCTGATCAGAATCCCAAACTTCTTTGTCGTGCTATTGTCCTTGATCGCATTAATCCTGCTTATTTGGGTGGTCTACAAAGGTTTGAAAAAATTCCTTCGGCCCGCCACTCAACAGCCTGAAATTCTATCCTTCACCAATGCGCTTTATATCTTTGGCTATCTTGCATCCATTGTTTCATCCATGATGCTGTTCGATGCCAGTACAAAATTCAGGCTCCGCATTCTCTCGCCGGTGTATGTTGCATTACTTGTGTTGCTTGTTTTTCTCGGGTATTGGCTATGGCAGAAGCGCGCAATCTTTTGGCGCGGATTTGTGGTCTTTTCCACTTTTGTGATTCTTGTGCTTTCCCTGTACGATACTGCCGATGTCGTGGCAACGCTCCATAAGGGCGGGCAGGGCTATGCTTCCTTCCAATGGTATGATTCGCAGGCGATGGATTTCATCAGCAAACTTCCCGAGAGTACGCGCATTTATACCAATGAGCCTGGCCCTGTTTATTTATATACAAACCGTCCCAGCTATGTTTTGCCCGATCTCGTGGACCCGGTGACCGGGCTGCCACGTGAAAGATTTGTCGAAGGCATTGCGGCATTGCAGGAAGATGTCCTTTCGGGTAATGCTGTGCTCGCGCTCTTCAAAGCTGGCGCGGAGGATGAAGATGTGCAATCTGTTTATCAACAACTCGCCGATGGTTTGTATCTTGCGCATGACACACACGGCGACACGATTTATACAGCCTTTCCATAAAAGGAGAACAACATGACAGTTCTGGATAAATTTAATTTAAAAGACCGCGTAGCCATTGTCACAGGTGGCGGTGGTCAACTGGGATTTGAGTTTTGCAAATCGCTTGCCGAAGCCGGCGCGGCTGTTGTAGCGGCAGATCTGAATATGGATCTCGCCACCCAGACAGCCGCCCGCTTAACCGAATCCGGCTACTCTGCGATTGCTTTCCCGCTCGATGTCACCCGCATCGAATCGACCCGAGAACTGGTTGCTGAGACAACAAAGCAATTTGGCCGCCTCGACATTCTCGTCAATAGCGCCGCGCTTGATCCCAAATTCGATCCCGATGCCGCTTCCAAAGGAATCGCACCCGGCGCGTTTGAAGATTATCCGCTGGATCAATGGAACGCTGCGTTGAACGTAAACCTCACAGGCATCTTTCTTGTTACTCAAGCTTGCGTAAAGCAAATGATCGCGCAGGGCAAGAAGGGCAGCATCATCAACATCTGCTCCACGTATGGATTGAACGGCCCCGACCAGCGCATCTACATCAAAGACGGCAAGCGCGTGGCATTCAAACCTGTTTATTACACCACCACCAAAGCCGGCGTGATGGGATTTACCAAATATCTCGCCGCCTATTACGCCGAGACAGAGATCCGCGTGAACGCATTGACGCCCGGCGGCGTGTTCAATAATCACGAAGAATATTTTGTGAAGAATTATTCAGCCAAAACCATCCTCGGCCGCATGGCAAAGAAGGATGAAATGAACGGCGCGTTATTATTCCTCGCTTCCGATGCATCTTCTTATATGACAGGAAATAATGTCATTGTGGATGGCGGTTGGACGGCGTGGTAATTATATAAATCATGTAGGGGCGGGGTTACCCCGCCCCTACGGAGAATGAATGACTGAAATCCTCGCCCTCATCCCCGCTCGCGGTGGTTCAAAAGGAATCCCCCGTAAAAATATCCGCTCGTTCGCGGGCTATCCGCTGATTGCGTGGAGTATTGCCGCCGCCAAACAGTCGGCTTTGGTCACGCGCATTATCGTCTCGACAGATGATGAAGAGATCGCGGCAGTTGCGCGTGAATGGGGAGCCGAAACTCCTTTCCTGCGTCCTTCTGAATTTGCGCAGGATAAAACCACTGATCTGCCTGTCTTTGAGCACGCGCTCAAATGGCTGGACGCGGAGCGTGTCGAAGGATATCGTCCGGATGTCGTGATTCAATTGCGCCCAACATCTCCCATCCGCCCACAGACAATGGTGGACAATGCCATTCGTATTTTGCTTGAACATGACGATGCCGATTGTGTGCGCGGAGTTGTGCCAGCAGGGCAAAACCCATTCAAGATGTGGCGTTTCAATGGCGAAGGCAAACCGTTGAATCCATTGCTTGAGGTGGACGGGATCGCCGAACCCTACAACGCGCCGCGCCAGATCCTGCCGCCTGTCTACTGGCAAACGGGTCACATTGACGCGATCCGTGTTTCCACGATTGTCAACAAGAAATCGTTAACAGGCGATGTTATTTATCCATTGTTGATCGACCCAAAATATACTGTGGATATTGATACCCTGCCTGATTGGGCGAAATATGAAGCGCTGGTATACAGTGGCCTGGAAATGGTTTCTCCCGGCAAGTCGCGCCGCTCCATGCCTGAAACTATCAGAATGATCATCTGTGATTTTGACGGCGTGGTGACGGATAACCTTGTCATCACCGATCAGGATGGAAAGGAATCGGTCACAGCTTCACGCAGTGATAGTATGCACATTAAGACTCTGCGTGAAAAGGGAATCGAAGTGATGATCCTCTCCTCGGAACCGAATCCTGTTGTGATGGCGCGCGCGAAAAAGATGGGGGTGGAGGCAATGCACGGGATTGGGATGCAGGACAAAGGGCGTGTGATGCGCGAAGTCCTCGAGCAGAAAAATGTCAAAGCGGAGAATGTCGTCTATGTTGGTAATGACCTGAATGACCTTCCATGCTTTGAGATCGCGGGCTGGTCTGTGGCGGTCGCGGATGCGTATCCTGAAGTGATCCGCGCGGCGGACCATGTGTTGACGAAAACTGGCGGTCACGGAGCGATCCGTGAATTGTGTGAGTTAATTTTAAAATATATAGACCCTAAAGGTCTTTAAGACCTTTAGGGTCTCATTAAAGGAGAAAATAAAAATGGCTCGTGAAATTAAATTTGGAAATCGGATGATGGGTGATGGTCATCCCGCTTATGTCATTGCAGAGGTGGGAATCAATCACAATGGCGATCTTGAAATTGCCAAGAAAATTATTGATGCCGCCGCTCATGCCGGTGCGGATGCCGTGAAGTTCCAGAAGCGCACGCCCGAAGTCTGCACGCCGCTCGATCAACAAAAACAAATGCGCGAGACGCCGTGGGGGTATATCACGTATTTGGATTATCGTTATAAAGTTGAATTCAATGAAGAGCAGTATCGCGAGATTGATCGCCACTGCAAGGAAAAGAAAATTGACTGGATGGTTTCTGTGTGGGATGAACCTTCGGTTGATTTCATGGAGAAGTTTGATACTCCTGCCTATAAGGTTCCCTCCGCTTCGTTGACCGATCATAACTTGTTGAAGTACGTCCGCAAGACTGGCAAGCCGATCATTATTTCAACCGGCATGTCCACAATGGAGCAGATCCATACCGGCGTGAATGCTGTTGGTGAGGATAATCTTGTCATCATGCACTGCACCAGCACCTATCCATGCGAACCTGAGGAATTGAATCTTCGGATGATCGAAACTCTTCGCAAGGAATTCCCGAACAATCCCATTGGATATTCCGGTCACGAAGTCGGACTTGTGCCTTCAGCGGTTGCAATTGCGTTGGGCGCAACCTCGATAGAGCGCCACATCACATTGGACCGCGCCATGTGGGGCAGTGATCAGGCTGCTTCGGTTGAGCCGGGCGGTTTTGAGCGATTGGTGAAATATATCCGCGTGACTGAAGCTGGCCTCGGCGACGGCGTGAAGAAAGTCTACGAATCCGAAAAGGGTTCCATGAAGAAACTCCGCCGCGTTGTGAGTGAATAGGCGTAGGGGCACAGCGGAACATCCAATATTCAGTCACTGAATTATGATATACTAATTTTGATGTTTTTAACATAACAGGTGAAACAATGAATTTAATAACCATCATAAAGAAGATCGATAATCGAACTACGCGTCCCGCGCGCAAAACATTGGAATCCATGTGGCGCTGGAAGCGGTTGACCTTTAACGAAGCGCCGCCCATTTTTGGTAACTCCAAGCCGAAGAGCGGCTCCCATTTGCTGTTGCAGGTGTTGAACGGTTTTACACAGATCATGCCGTATGCCTACACACAGGCAGAACCGATTCGGACGATCCGATATTTTGGCGGAAAAAGAACTCAGGAAGAGATCAGCGCGGATTTGAATGCGATTCCAAAAGGCGTCCTTGGTTGGGGATATATCGAAGCCACGCCGGAGAATCTCAAGTTCCTTAATCAGCCGGGCCGAGTCAACTTCTTTAATTACCGTGATCCGCGTGATGTATTGGTCTCGCATGTTTTCTATGCGACCGATATGCATCCACTGCATCAATTGCACGAACTCTATAATTCCCTGCCAGATTTCGGCTCAAGATTGAAAGTTGCCATCAATGGAATTGACCGGGATGGTATGCGAATGGTCGGTGTGAGAGGACGGTACGATGCCGTCTTCCGCTGGCTGGATACAGGCAATGTGATGTGTCTGCGCTTCGAGGATCTGATCAATAACCGCGAGTCCACGTTGAACGGCATGCTCGATTATATTGAGAATAGCACTGGCTATAAAATTCCCACGCCGCGCAGTGAGGCCATTCCCATTTTGGTAAAAGCCATCCAGCCGAGGAAGTCACATACCTTCCGCGGCGGGCGCACTGGTGATTGGCGCAGCCATTTCACAGAAGAACACAAGAAGATGTTCAAGGACGCTGCGGGAAATTTGCTGGTGGAATTGGGCTACGAGAAAAATAACGATTGGTAAGTTCTATGTGCAGGCCTCGAGTTCTTGAAGAACTCGAGGCCTCTTGTGCGGGGGGGCATCTTAGTTCAAATTTTGCTTGCTTATATACTATTCCATTTACTTGAATTTCAAGCAGGTGTCCGCCCGCGTAATATTTACGGGTACTAATGAGGCGTAGCGAATGCTTTTTTGAAATGTGCAGCGTTTCACCTGCCTGCAATTTCTTCTTTGCGAGCTTGAACACCTTCGGCTTAAGTTTTCCATTTGCCTTGACGTGATGGATTACATAGTCAATTACAAGGTTTTGGGCTTGATCGGATATTGACTTGATCTCAAACTCAAACTTGAATTCAGAGCCTATTGAGACGATTGCCTTATCCAGTTCCAGTTTTGAGACGGTGATCGCCACATCGGATGAATATCCTAAAAGCGCAATCGTTTCCTTGTTTCCCTGTTTGACCAACGTGCGGGATGCGTGACGAATCAGCCATTGCGTGCCTTCGTTATCAATCTTCCTCCAGCGTTGCAGGGTCTTCACGACAAGATCGGGGTTGTCCTTGGCGATGTCGTTCAAGTTGTTTGCCACCGAGCGGCGTACCATCAATTCGGGATCGGTCTTCAATTTTTCGAGCAACTGCAAAACAGAACGCGGATCCTCGATGAACGGTTTCAGTTGCATCGTCCAGGGCAGACGCGGACGCGTTCCCTCGGAAGCCAACCGTCTGATGTGGGGATTTTCATCCTCCGCCCACTCTGAAAGGATGGCAAGCGTCCTCTCGGGATATTTGAGAATGAATGCCCGAATCGCTCCCTCGGCGGTGAAACGTTTTGTCATCTGGTACAACGCCTGCATTGAGAGCTCGTAATGGTCAAGCCCGTACTTTGCCACGAAGTCATTCTGCGGCATGACGATGAAGCCATCATAGCCAGCGATTTCGTTTTCACTGAGTTCAGGCGGCAATGTCTTCAAAATAATTTCCAGCGCTCGCAGATAGTCTTTGGGAAGATACTCCCAAAGACTATCGCGGATCAATGCGGCGCGTTCGCTGAAACTCAGCGGATTCAACTGTGAATTGACCGTGCGACTGAATCCGTTGGCGTCGAAGTTGCTCCACACGCCCGCCAGATTTGCGGCAAGTTGATTTACAACCTTTTCGTTAAACACATCTCTGACTTGAAAATTTTGTTCCATCTTTTTCTACGAATAAGATTTCACCACGCTTAAGTGCGTGACGCCCATCGATGGGTCGTTGTGATCGGGACCGGACAACAGCGAGAAATATTTGAAGCAGATGGGATTCTCTGCCGCGTTCTGCATGGCTTTTTCCGCGCTTTCGGCGCTATCCCAATGGATCACGTCCACCCATTGACCATCTGCGGTTTTCGCCAGTTCGCGTTTGACATAGCCTTTCTGCTTGCTGATAAATCCAGTTTGCAATGCTTCCGATGCGGCTAACAGCGCGGCTTCATCCACTCCCTCCGCAAGTTTGAAGGGAGCCCATTCGATGACTTGATTTTTGTTCATTGTGTAAATCCTCTTTTCGTTGAATTTCCCCATATTGTACAAAACAGGTGTGACAACCCTATGTCAACAAGTTTGCCAGTTTTTAAGCAGTTTCGCTCTGGCTGAAATTCTTTTGCCAAAAGAATTTCAGCCAGAGTTTTTCGGACAGGCTTTTTATCATAGAGAACCTGTCCTTGCCGTCACTTATTCTTTCTCGTCGGGCTGGCCTTTACCGGTAGCAATCAAGTTCCGCAAACAACCGTTAATATAATAGCCCCATGCATCTGAGCATTCGCCATAACATTCACGGTCGGCAACCAAGCCTACGTGGGTGAAGCGGACTTCGGTTTTGTCACTCTTTTTAGAGATTTCAAAAGTAATATCTGTGCCTGTCCATTCGCTTTTGTCTTCAACAAAATTAAGGTTGGCCTCTAAAACATGCCAAACGACTTTTTTGCCAGGAATTAGTTCTGTTATCTTCTGTTTGCTGTAATGGATGTCTTCGTGACGATAAGTAAACTCATCACCGAGCTTGTCGGTGTTGCCTTCTAGATTTCCTGACCACCATCCACGGACATTATTGATGGCAGCGAAGGCTTCTTCCGGGGTTTGGTCTACGGTGAAGGCAGTGGTGTAATTTTGATTATTCATGGTGTGTGGTTCCTTGAGAAACTGCAAGAATTACTTAGTAAGCGCCTGCTCACTATCAGTGATGGCTTGCCCGACGTTGGGCTGTCCTTTACCTGTAGTAATCAAACTCTGCAAACTGCCGTTTATATAAGTGCTCCATCCGTCTGAACAGGCACTGTAGCATTCATATTCGGGGACTAAGCCTACGTGAGTGAAGTGGACTTCGGTTTTATCACCGTGTTTAGTGATTTCAAAGGTAATGTCTGTGTCCTTCCATTCGGTTTTGTCCTTGGTAAAACTAAAGTAGTTGTCTAAAACATGCCAAACAACTTTTTTGCCAGGAACCAGTTCTGTTACCTTCATTGTGCATCGGTGGAGGTCCTGAAAGTGGTACTTGAACTCGGCGCCAAGTATGTCGGTGCCACCTTCGATTTCTTCCGACCACCATCCGCGAGGGTTATTGATGGCGGCGAAGGCTTCTTCGGGAGTTCGATCTACTGTAAAGCTAGTTGTAAAATTTTTGTCATTCATAATTTTCTCCTTTTTAACTATGTAGAATACTCGTACTTGCAAAATGCAAGTACGAGTATTCTACATCAACCACTTGCAAAATGCAAGTGCAAATACTATAATCACTTCTATGAAAAAACGAACAACATCAGTTTGTCCGATAGTATATTCTTTGGATATATGGGGTGATCCCTGGAGCCTGATTATTCTTCGTGATGTTCTTATTCACAATAAGCGGTATTATCGCGAGTTTCTTGCTTCGCGAGAGCATATTTCAACCAATATTTTAAGTGCGCGACTCCAATCGCTCACCGAAGCAGGTCTTCTTACCAAAACAGAAAAATCAAACCGTGCCCAGACAAAATACCGACCAACGCAAAAAGCGCTGGACCTGCTTCCTGCAATATTTGCCATAATGCACTGGGGGCTTAAATACAATCCAAATACAGATATGAATATTCCAGTCATGCAGGAACTTAAACGAGACGAGGCGGGGTTGCAACAACGCCTTCTGAAGCAGTTTAGTGACATCACTTATATTGACAAAGACATCTAAATGAACATTTGTCACGCGCTCAGACAATGGGAAGTTGTCCGTGGCTATTGTGATAAACCTTGCCTTTCTTGGGGTGCGTAAATTTAATACCAGCCCAGGTGGCGTCCACACTCAGGCAAATGCTTTCCACGAGTCCATGGCTGTAGCCGATGTGGATAACTTTATCAAGGACGAGATCGGTGTTTAGCTGTTTGCTCTTTGGCCACGAAACCCAGAGCATTCCCCTCGGCTTAAGATGGCGTTTGAGTTTGGGAAATATATCGTCCATCTCGGACTGAGTGGTCACAAAGAAATGAAGATAGTCGAACTCCCCTCGGAGTTCTGAACCAATATCAAGGCTCGGCAGGTTTATGTCCTCCAGCGCGGACTGCGGGACATTCACAAAGAATGCTCGCATTCCTTCTTTGACGCCCATCTTTTGCGATACAGTTTTCATTACGAGATTTTTATTCATTTTGGAAACCTTTCTCATTGAATTCCCCCATATTCTAAAAGGTGGATGTGACAACCCTATGTCAACATGTTTGCTAGTTTTAAAGCAGTTTCGCGCATACTTTTTCGCAGTTCTTTTGGCGAAAGAACTTCAGCCGCATCGCCCCAGCTAAGAATCCATGCCCTGATCTCTGAAACATCTTCCACATGATAAATCATCACGGCATTGTTTTCTTCGCTTTGAAAACCATAATGCTGCCGCTCGCGCACCCAACGCACAACACCCGCTGCAAAACGGATTTTGATCTCAATCACTTTTCTAGTCACCTGACACTTTAACAAATAAGAAGTTGATCGGCAAGGAAACCGGGTAAAGTTGTTTTACCACAAACCACTTTGCCTGGAGGTTCGGATGCCGATCAACGAGACCTATCGTACTTGGA
>JABFSL010000026.1 GCA_013140605.1 Anaerolineales bacterium | reverse complement strand
ATTATCATCTCCACCGCCGCCCCCGCCACCGCGACGCGCTTGTTGTATAACAACAACCACCTGCTTGGGTTCAGTTCCGCCAAAATAAACCTTGCCGGTACCCTGAGGAGCTGTTGGTGCAACGGCAGTTACTGAAGGATCTGTTGTGGCCTGTTCCTGTGAACGTTCGAGAGCAGATACCCGGTCCGGGCCAGCGAACAGATTCCAACAGGCTAAAGTAGTGACCATTGATACGGTCGCGATTGCCACCTGAACATCGTTCCAGTTTTTAGGTGCGAGTTTATTACCTGCCATAAGATTTACTCCTGGTTAATGGGGCTCCGTTAATCATCGTGCTCGTCTTCGCCGCCATCTTCACCACCATCGTGATCTTCATCGCCGCCATTGTCGTTGCTGCTGTTATCATTGCCGCCAGTCACTACCGGGGCAGAGGGGGCAGCAGGAGCAACTGATGCATTACCACCACCATTGCCGCCATTACCACCACCGCCAGCCCAAGTTGACTGACCGGCAATATAAGTAACAGGCAGTTTTGAAATGGACAGAACCTTTCCATCGAGGCTTACATAGACAATATCACCTGATGAAAACGTGACCAGATAAGCATCAACTCCATCGAGTTGAGCATTCTCTGCGGCGTACAAGTCGGTGCGCCCGATCACACTGGACGCCAGATCGGCGGCCTGTTCAATGCTCACAGAGCCGGCCACGGTGCTGGATGTTCCGACCATTGCATTGACTGGCTGAGCCTGTTGCTGTGCGGCTTCCGTTGGAACGCCAGATTGAACGATCTTCTGGTAAGCCGATGCAACTCCAAACATTACGGCCAACATGAACGTGGTTAATGCTGCTGAAACGAACAAAGTACTTTTTCTCATGATATTAGTCTCCTTTTGACTGTATATGGATAGGTCGCTCTAACCGAAAAAAGGTTACTGTTGGGCACATGAGTATTCCCTTAGAAAAACCATTCTTATCCGTTTGGCGCAGGTGAAAGGCGATTTTGTTATATAATCCTGTCATGCACAACCGTTTTAATCGTATCTGGGCCATCCCAGTTTCCATACTTTTACTGATAGGGGTCTACTTTCTGCCGCCTGTTCACAGCCGCCTCGCATGGCGTCTAGACAACTTAAGCGCTCAGATCAAGTATTTTTTCAACCCGCCTGATGAGGCAGTCTTCCAGCCCAGCGGCATATCCCAACTCACCATCGAAACCGTTATAGGCACAGTCCGCGCCGAATACCAGTTGACTCTCACCCCTCCCGCAGTGGCGGGGACTGCTACTCCCAAGCCGGGTCCCATCGCCAGGCCGACGATCACATCCACGCCTCTGCCTGCTTCGGTTATTCTGGCAGGAGTCAAATACGAGGATCAGCACAACCGCTGGAATTATTGCGGCCCTGCCAACTTCTCCATGGCGCTTCGTTTCTGGGGTTGGGATGGCAACCGCGACGTGATCGGCAAAGTGATCAAACCCAGCGACAAAGACAGGAACGTTATGCCGTACGAATTGACAGATTACGTGGCAGACAATGTGGAAGGCATCAGTACAGTCCAGCGTTATGGCGGCGATGTGGATATGCTCAAACGCTTCCTTGCCGCGGGCTTTCCAGTGGTTGTGGAAAAAGGATATTACGAGCGCGACTACACAGGCAAAGTCGGCTGGATGGGGCATTATCTATTCGTCACCGGATACGATGACGCCAAAGGCGAAATGCTTGTGCAGGATACCTATAATGACGGCCCCAATTTCCACGTTAAATACAAGGAATTTGAAGAAGGCTGGCGGGCATTTAATTATGTTTTCGTTGTAGCTTTCCCTTCCGAACGCGAATCCGAAGTTATGACGTTGCTGGGCGCTCTTGCCAATGAAGAGCAGGCCAATCGTCACGCATTGACAGTGGCACAGCAGGAAAGCCAAAGCCTGACAGGCATTGACCGATATTTTGCATGGTTCAATGCCGGCACAAGTCACATTGCCCTGCTCGAATATGTGGACGCGGCCACAGCTTACGATTACGCCTTTAACTTATATGCAAACCTTGAAGAAACAGACACCACACGTCCCTACCGCATGATGTGGTATCAGACGGGCCCCTACTGGGCATATTACTACTCCACCCGCTATGCAGATGTGATCAACCTCGCCACCACCACACTGGAAGACACGATCGCAAAACCAGAATTGGAAGAGTCCCTGCTCTGGCGCGGACGCGCTTATTACATGGCTGGGAAAACTCAACTTGCCATTGACGATTATCGCGCCGCCCTGCTGATCCACCCAAAATGGGAACCTGCGATACAAGCCTTGCAGGATCTGGGCGTTCAGCCTTAGAGACTGTTTCTTAAGGCTTTTTTTACCACTGAGATCACAGAGAGCACGGAGAAAAAACCTTTAAAAACCTCTGTGAACTTCGTGTTCTCCGTGGTTAATGCTTTTTTCTTGCGTAAATTTGGACTTAAGAAACACTCTCTTAAAACAATAATGCGGACTAAAAGTCCGCATTATTAAAGCCAGGCACTTGAGTTAATTTCTGTGCGAAGTAGGTTGATAAGTACCGATCGGGTCCTGCTTTGAAGTGGATATCACCTGTCCGTCCAGTCCCACATAGACAAGGTCACCGGACAGAAAAGAAACGAGATACACATCAGCGCCGTTGAGCTGGGCATATTCTGTGATATATACATCTCTGCGCCCAAGCACTTTGGCGGCGGCGGCAGCGGCCTCGTAAATGCGCACATTTCCAGTAGCAGGGGCATCTGCCAGATTTTGAACAGGCAGCTGTTGTGCAGGTTGAGCCTGCTCTGCAACTTGAGTAGCTTCTCCCGGCACAGCCGTTGCAACGACTCTTCGATACGCTGAGACCAGCACGAACAAAAGCGCCAGCACCACCCCGGTCAGCAGGATTGATAGAATTAATGTACTTTTTCTCATTAGATTATTTCCTTTTTATTGATTAACGTTTGCATTCTTATTTGAAAGTGGATTTTGAAAAAATAGTTTATCGTTTGAAACATACTTTCGCAATAATCCAAAGGTCATCCTTCCTAAGGCGCATAAGCATACACCATAATTCATAATCTTGTATTAGACAATTCTTTGTTGGGAATATGGAAATGAAAATACTTCACTTTGCCGACGCACACATTGACATGGCCAACTATGGTCGCCACGACCCCGAGACGGGACTGCCCATGCGCGTGCTGGACTTCCTCAAGTCGCTCGATACCATCGTGGATACAGCCATCTCCGAAAAAGTGGACATGGTCATCTTTGCCGGTGATGCGTACAAAGACCGTTCGCCTGCGCCGACGTTTCAACGCGAGTGGGGCCGGCGCATCATGCGACTCTCAGAAGCAAAGATTCCCACTTTATTGTTAATTGGCAATCACGATATTTCCCCGGCAGCCGGACGCGCTCATGCGCTTCAGGAATTTAAGACTTTGCAAGTTCCATTTGTGCGCGTATTGGATCAGCCGTGTTTTCTAAAGCCAGATGAATTATGGAACTTGCCGATTCAAGTCATTGCCATGCCGTGGATCACGCGCTCCGGGCTGATGGCTGTGACAGGTGAAACAGATTCAACTGAAGCATTTTCACGCATCGAAGAAAATATCGGAGAGTTAATAGAAGGCTGGCTCGAAGAAGCGGACTCATCCCTGCCGGTCATTCTCACCGCACACGCATCCATTGAAGGCGCGAAATTTGGCGGCGAACGTCTTGTGATGCTTGGCAATGACCTTGTCCTTTCGGGCAGCTTGGTGAAGAATAAAAAATTTAGTTACGTAGCAATGGGACATATCCACAAGCCACAGGATGTGAATGAAGGATTCCAGCCGCCCGTCATTTACCCCGGCTCCATCGAGCGCGTGGATTTTGGCGAAGCGAAGGAAGACCGCTTCTTTGTCATTGCTCATGTAGAACAAGGAAAAGATACGGAAGTGGAGTGGGTCGAACTCACAGGGGCAAGAAAGTTCATAGACCGCCGAACAGTTCTCAGGTCAAATGAGAACGTGAACGATGCTCTTAAAGACGCATTACCCAGCCCGAAGGATATGTCTGAGGCCATAGTCCGCTTGTCGGTTGAATATCCAAGAGAATGGGATACGCTGATAGACGAAACTGCTTTAAGAAAATACACCGAAGGCACATTTGAATTTCATTTGGTGAAGCGGCCGCAGAGCGAAGCGCGCGTGCGAATTGCGGAGGGACAAGTAATCAGCAGTTTAAGCCCGCTGGATTTGCTCTCACAATATTTCGATGCATCCAAAGCAAAAGACACGGACGAACTGCAAAAACTCGCGCAGGAAATTATTTCGGAAGACACGCTTGATGTATAAATAAGGTAACACGTAAACAAGGAAACAGGTAAAATGCAGGCACTCTCAATCAAATCGTAAATCGAAAATCGTTAATCCGAAAGAGGCCATTGTGTCCAAAGAAAATTCGCGTTATCGCTGGTTCGTGGTTGCAGTGTTTTTCTTTTTCATGCTTTTGCATCAAACCGACAAGTTAATGATCGGCTCGCTGCAAGTTCAGATCAGCGAGGACTTTGACCTCAATAACAGGCAATGGGGATTGATCAATTCGGGCTCGCTATTCGTAGCGACCATCCTCTACCCGATCTGGGGATATTTATATGACCGCTACGCACGCACAAAATTAATTGCGTTCGCGTCATTCGTTTGGGGCGCGACCACATGGCTCAACGCCATCGTGCGTTCATATACAGGTTTCATGATCACACGCGCATCCACCGGCATTGATGACTCTTCCTACCCCGGCTTGTATACACTGGTCGCTGATTATTTCGGCCCAAACCTGCGCGGAAAAGTTTACGGCATTTTACAGCTCGCCCAGCCTCTCGGATATTTGATTGGCATGATCCTCGCGCTGATCGTCGCCCCGATGATCGGCGGCTGGCGTTCTGTGTTTTATATCACCGGCTCCTTGGGTCTCGTACTCGCTGTCATCATTTATTTCGGCGTGAAGGAAATGCCGCGCGGACAGGCTGAACCCGAATTCGAAGGCATGGCTGAAATGCAAACTTTCAAATTCTCATGGGCCGAAGCGCGGGAAATCTTCAAGAAGAAAACCATGTGGTTCGTTTTTTTACAGGGCTTCGCGGGCGTCTTCCCCTGGAACGTAATTACCTTTTTCTTCTTTGGCTATCTTGAAACAGAACGCGGCTATGACGCCAACGGAATCCTCTTCACCATGGCGCCTGTCATCCTCATCCTCGCCAGCGGATATTTCATAGGCGGAGCGCTCGGCGATTATGCTTTCAAGCGCAGCAACAAAGGCCGTATCATTGTTTCCAGTGTTGGGGTTTTAATGGGCGCTGTCTTCATGTATCTAGCCCTCACCACACCCATCGAAGCCAAAAATCAATTCTTCATTTTCATGTGCCTCACCGCCGTCTTCATGCCGCTTTCGTCTGCGAACGTCATTGCCACAGTGTATGATGTGACTGTGCCGGAAGTCCGCTCGACAGCGCAGGCGGTGGAATATTTCATCGAGAATTTTGGCGCGATTTCAGCGCCCATCATCACCGGCGTTATCGCAGACGCGTTCAGCCTTCAAACTGCCATCCTACTCATTTGCACAGTCGCATGGGGATTGTGCTTCTTCTTCTATCTCGGCGCGATCTTCACCATCGACAAAGACTCGCATGATCTCCGCGCTCAAATGGCGGCCCGCGCAAAATCCATGTAACCCATGCACGTCACACAAATCGATCTCAACAACAAAAGGCAGGTGGAGGATTTCCTCCATTTGCCTTTTTCCATTTACAGGGATATTCCTCACTGGGTGCCGCCCCTGCAAATGGACGAGCGCCTCAGACTTAACCCGAAGAGGTTCCCGTTCTATAAACATTCCCAAGCTGCATTTTTTCTCGCTTGCGAGCGAAGCAGTCCTGTGGAAGAATCAACTCGCGCAACGAGTATTTTTTTTCTTTTGGCGTCTCAGTACCTCCGTGGCAAAAACTGGACAGAGCCAAATCAGATAGCCTCACCCGCAAAACACCAATGGTATAATCTCGTCGCATTTGCGAAATTCCCCACGAACGTGGTTATTCTGAAGGAGAAAGACATGTCAGGTCATTCCAAGTGGTCCACCATCAAACGAAAGAAAGGCGTTGCCGATGCAAAACGCGGCGCCATCTTTACACGGCTCGCCCGTGAGATCGTCATCGCCGCCCGCGAAAGCGGAAGCGATATTGATACAAATTTCCGTTTGCGTCTTGCCGTAGATAAAGCCCGCGCAGAAAACATGCCCAAGGATAATATCGAACGCGCCATTAAACGCGGCGCCGGCGAAGATAAAGACGGCACGGTTTTTGAAGAGATCACATTCGAAGGCTACGGCCCGCACGGCTCGGCGCTCATGGTCACCTGCGTCACCGATAACCGCAACCGCACCGTTCCCGATATGCGTCACGCCTTCAGCAAATACGGCGGCAACATGGCCGATGTGGGCGCGGTCGGCTGGCAGTTTGACCGCAAATCTTATTTTGCTTATCCCTCAACCCAATACTCTTTTGATAAATCATTTGAACTCGGCATCACCGTGGGCGCAGATGATGTTGTGGACAGCGGCGAGACCATCGAAATTTACGCTCCCGTTGAATCCTTCAAGACCATCGCGGATGCGCTGCATCAAATCCATGTTCATCCAGATGAATCAGGTTTGCGCATGATCCCCAAGCAGGAGATCGAACTCGACGTTGAGTCCACTTTGAAATTCATGAGAATGGTCGAAGCCATCGAAGAACTCGACGACGTGCAGGATGTATTCCACAACGTCAAAGTTTCAGACGAAGCGCTGGCCGCTCTCGAAGCTGCTTAATTTTTCAAACACAAAGGACACGAAGGACACCAAGGTTTTTACTTTGTGTACTTTGTGTCCTTCGTGTTTAATAAGATGATATGACCCTCGCCCTCGGAATTGACCCCGGCACCGCCACCACTGGATACGGACTCGTGCGCCTCATGCGTGACGGGGAACTGGTCGCTGTTTCCTATGGCATTATCTCCACCCCAAAAGAATCTACGCCAGCCGCGCGCCTCGAAATGTTATTTGACCAGCTCAATGCTCTGCTCAAAGAACAAAAACCAGACACCGCCGCCGTTGAAAAATTATTCTTTCAAAGCAATGTCAAAACCGCATTGGCAGTGGGACAAGCTCGCGGCGTGATCATGCTCTGCCTGCAAAAAGCTGGCATCGAACCATTTGAATACACCCCCAACGAAGTCAAACAAGCCGTCGCAGGTTATGGCGGAGCAGATAAACGCCAGGTCCAGGATATGGTGCGCGCATTACTTCAGCTTGAAAAAATCCCCAAACCCGACGACGCCGCCGATGCGCTGGCAATTGCGATCACGCATTTGAATACAAAACGATATGAATGATTTGTAGGGGCGGGGCTGCGTAGCGTCCCGCCCCTACAACGTTTACGGTAAAATACATCCATGATAGCAACCCTTCGCGGAGAAATCTCCCAAATAGAAGATAACGCCCTGATCATCGAAGTTGGCGGCGTGGGATTAAGAGTCTTTGTCCCTGCGCCGATGCGGGCGAATGCCAAGGCGGGCGAAATGACATTTATGTTCACCCATCTCATCGTTCGGGAGGATGCGTTGACTTTGTACGGATTCGAATCCCAAGCCGACCGTGACCTGTTCAACATTCTGCTCGGTGTGGATGGAGTCGGCCCCAAGGTGGCATTATCCGTTCTCTCCACGCTGACAATTGATACGATCCAACGTGCCATCTTTGCCGATGAAGGGGATCTGCTAAACAGCGTCCCGGGCGTGGGCAAGAAGACCGCGCAAAAAATGGCCTTGCATTTGAAGGATAAACTCAAGCCAACAGACGCGCTCGCCAAACTGGCCGCGATGGCAGATTACGACAGCGAAGTTCTCGCCGCATTGACCTCCCTTGGATATTCGGTGGTCGAGGCGCAGGCCGCAATTCAGTCCCTGCCGAAAGATGCGCCCAAGGAAGTGGAGGAAAGATTGCGCACCGCGCTGGGGTACTTTACAGGATGAACGTTGGCGAACTGATCAAAGTCCAGGCCCGCAAAACGGATGGGACTATATACCGAAGCTGGCAAGCCACAATCGAGTCTGTAACAACAGACTCGATTGTCACAATTGCGCCTGCCGGCTCCCCCGTGTTCAACATCAAAGGCGAGAATTATCCGATCCTTCATCATTATCGCTCCTATTACTGGCCCGATAAATTCTATAATCTGCTCGAGATATTTGAGACCAGCGGAAAATTATTTCATATCTACATCAACATTGCCGCCCCGCCCGAATTTGAAAATGGGATCATGAGTTTCAAAGACCATGAGTTGGACGTATCAAGATACGTCCCCAAGCCCGCTGAACTTGTAGATGAAGATGAATTTGCCGAAGCCGCAGTAAAATATCAATACTCGAAGGAATTTCAAGAGAAGATGTATGCCGCGGCACGGGAAGCGCTTGAAGTGGCAAATCATTGGGAAGCAAGACCCGTTCCAATATTCCCGTAACTGTATTGGACTTGCGTAGCTCAAAATTTTTAGCCTCGAATTTCGCAAATTTCTTTTTTCTTCATCCCTCATCTTTTATCCTTCATCTTTTCTTTATAGGAGTCCCCATGCTCAATAAAAAAATCGCATTCATCGGTCCCGGCGTCATGGCTGAAGCCATGATCGCGGGACTGTTACGTCAGAAACTTGCGGACCCGAAGAATATCATCGCATCCGGGCCGCGCACAGAACGCGGCGATGAACTGCATAAGAAATATGGAATCAAAGCGACCACAGACAACGCATCCGCTGTGCATGAAGCGGACGTGGTGGTGCTCTCGGTCAAGCCGCAGAGACTCAGCGAGGTGATGAAGGGACTTAAGGGAATCCGCAATGACGCACTGATTCTGTCCATTATTGCCGGGGCAACCATCAAGAAGATCGGCACAGGATTGAAACATAAGTCCATTGTGCGCTCCATGCCAAATACGCCGGGTCAGATCGGCGAGGGAATCACAGTTTGGGCGGCGTCAAAGGATGTCACTGAAGAACAGCAAAACATGGCGCGTGCATTATTAAGCGCAATGGGCGAGGAAGTTTTCGTGGAGGATGAAAGTTATCTCGACATGGCAACCGCGCTTTCAGGTTCCGGTCCCGCGTATGTTTTCCTCTTCACCGAGGCGTTGATCGACGCTGGTGTTCACATGGGATTCCCGCGCCGCATTGCAGAGCAACTGGTCTTGCAGACCATCAAAGGCTCGGCGTCGTACTATCAAGCCGCAAGCAGACATCCCGCCACATTGCGGAATCAGGTCACATCCCCGGGCGGGACATCTGCCGAAGCGTTGTATTATTTGGAGAAGGCGGGTTTCCGCACAGCCATCTCGCGCGCAGTGTGGGCGGCGTATCAACGCTCATTGGAGTTGGGAAAGGAAAAGCCCGGGCATATTACAGATGTCAACGATGAAGAAGAGAAATAGTTTCTTTGACAAAACATCTCTGAGATCTTGAAGATCTCAGAGATGTTGATTTATATTATGTGCATTAGCTAAAAACTAATATAGACGTTTAAGAGCTTCATCAGCACTTGTAAACCTTTGATGTCTTCTTGGAGAGCATAGCTTTAATATTACACCTGAAAGTTTTGAAGGTAGTTCAATTTTCACTTGTTCTCGCAGGTCTGAAAGATTACTATCGCCATTCTGAGAATATACATACTCTAACCCTGTTGCAACTTGTGCTAAAGTAATGCCCAGCTGATACAAATCTACATCAGATGTCCACTTTCCAGGTTCCATATCCGGGGGTAAATAACCGTCAGTGTGTGATTGCGTTACTACGGGGTCACTGGCTTTTACAGATATATTGAAATCAATTAATACAGGTCCCCTTTGCTCAGTAAGAATAATATTTTCAGGTTTGATATCCCTATGAATTTTCCCATGTCTTGCACGTTCTAACTCGGCAAAATCATAAGCGGACAACTCCTGCTTAGATTTTAATTTATTAGGGGCTTATGCTAAATCGGGAAAGCCAAAGCCTTGATTTGGAGGAAGGCAGGCTTGCCGAGTAAACGATTAATGTAAACGCACAAGGTATGTGCAGCGAGTTTGGTGTAGAGGCGAGTGCA
>JABFSL010000021.1 GCA_013140605.1 Anaerolineales bacterium | reverse complement strand
TCTTTTGAGAAGAACCTTTAAAACTCTGTTTTTCTCTGTGACCTCCCCTGGCACTGCCCGCCACATCGGCTTCGCTTCGCGACGCGATGCGAAGGGCAAGTGTGTGGCAAAAAGACTTATGCAAGAGGTCAAATGGAGAAGTTAAATGAAGAAATCGCGATTTGTTTTTTTTACCTTGATCGTAACCATGTTTGTTCTAACCGCCTGCGGAAGCGGCGGTGCTGTCTCGACCACAATAAACGTGGTTTTCACTGAATTTTCTTTTACCCCAGCCAAATTTATAATCCCAGCTGGTCAGGAAATCACCATTACAGGAACCAACGAAGGCGCGGTGGTACACGAATTCGTGATTATGAAACTCGGCCAAACAGTTGGTGATAATTTCGGCGATGAAGATGAAGTCAACATTTTCTGGGAGGTTGAAGTGGATTCAGGCGCTACGGTTTCCCAAACCTTCATTGCGCCTACTGAGCCGGGCGAGTATCAGATTGTGTGTGGAACAGCAGGCCACTTCATAGCTGGCATGGTCGGTAAATTGATCGTTGTTGCTGACGAGTAATCATTTACAATGAGTATATGCATAAATCATTAATAACCAGTCCAGGCAATCCGCTGATCAAACAGGCGCGCGCGCTGCGTCAAAAAAAGGCGCGTGTTGAAAGCGGATTATTTCTTGTCGAGGGCATTCATCATGTGGGTGAAGTTGTGGAAGCCGGCTGGGATGTTGAAACGATCCTGTATGCGTCGGGCTTGCTGACCAGTCCCTTTGCGCATGATCTGATCTCGCGCTTATCCTTTCACCCGCAGCCTGTTACCGCGCAAGTGATGGAAGCTCTGGCTGACAAGGAAAACCCGCAGGGGATCATTGCCATCGTTCATCAGAGGAAGAATCAACTCAAAGATATCAAACCGTTTAAGCGTGCCGTGGCGCTTGTCTCGCCGCAGGACCCGGGCAATGTTGGGACGATCCTGCGCACCATTGATGCGGTTGGCGCGGATGCGCTTTTTCTTCTCGATGGCGGCGTGGAGCTGTATCACCCCAGTATCATCCGTGCCAGCATGGGGACTTTATTCTGGAAGCCTGTCATCCAAACCTCCTTTAACGAATTTCTTGGCTGGGCGCATGAAGGAAAATATCAACTCATTGGCACATCCGCCAAAGCGGACGTGGATTATCACACCCTTGTTCCTCAAACCCCGTGGATTTTGGTATTAGGCAATGAGCAAAAGGGGCTTGCCAAAGAACAGACTGCAGCATGTGATGTCACCGTTTCCCTTCCCATGCAGGGACGTGTAAGTTCTCTTAATCTTGCGGTTGCGGCCGGGGTGTTGTTGTATCAATTTTCGAAATAAGTAACAGAGTCTATAATCCCGAAGGGATGGCATGATTATAGAAAAAGGCAAGAAAGAACCAAATCCCGAAGGGATGATATAAGAGCCTATCCGAAAATTAGCCACAAAGCCACCAAGACGCAAAGGCACAAAGTTCTTTAGTTGAGTTGCTCCCTTCGCCGTCCTCGGCGAAGGATTTACTCGTAGAACGCCGCCGAGGACGGCAGCTTGAGCCTGTTTAGAAATAACTAAATGACATTGGCGTGACACACATATTTGAATCAAAAACAGCCTCCTCGCGCAGAGAAGGCTGTTTTGCAGAATCAATTTTCAGTTAAGTGGGAAGCGGATTAAAACTCGTCTTCTTCATCGTCCAGCCAGTCATCATCCTCTTCATCCCCTTCTTCTTCATCCCAGTCTTCAGTTTCTTCCTCTTCATCCCAATCGTCATCTTTTTTGACGACTCCATCGGTGGCAGAGTAGGTATTGCAGCCAGTATCTGGATCCAATTCCACTGCCGCCGCGGAACAATAACCTTCATCCACGAACACACAATCTACATAATGACACTTGATACGGGGCATTTGTTGCTTCCTCCTACGATTGGGGTTGTTTTATCAGGCGTATGACCGCGATAATGAAAATGATGGTCATTGCAACCTGCGATGTAAGACAAAATGGGCAGATCGCCTTGTTGAGTAAAACGATCTCCACATAAATAAGCCAGACAGTAAAAAGAAAACCTGTCAGCGCCATGCCGAAAATCATCAGCGTACCGTTTTGCTTGAAGAAGCTGTTTCGGTTTTCAAAAAAGAGCACGGCAAGGATCGCCACGTAACCCAGCACGCCGATCGCGGCTACAGGGATTCCATTTACTTCAGAATAACGGCTGGCGTTCACTGTGGAACAATCACCGGAACCAAGGCACATTGAGTCATTGGATGTGACTTTATAGATCGTCATGTAGATCGAAACCAGCAAACCCAAAATTACAAGCACAACCGAACTACGATACAACCACTTATTCATTTTTCCTCATAATAATATTGCGTCCACTTCCTGACCAACAGGCACGCATTTTACACCAGCGGGGATAATTAGTAAAGCACCCGCCTGAACGAGCGAAAGCAGATTGCCGGAGCCTTGATGCCCCGTCAATTCTGCGATTTGGATTCCATTTTCCTCGCGGATCGTGGCGCGCAGATAGCTTTCTCGACCATCAGACTCGATTAACTCGGCGCATCTTACCTTGACTGTATGTCTGCTTCCGTCCAATTGGCCGCTCAGTTTCTCAAGCACGGGACGCACAAAAACCTCAAACCCAACGAAGGCCGAAACAGGGTTGCCCGGCAAACCAATGAACGGCTTTCCTTGATACTCACCAAACGCGAGTGGTTTGCCCGGACGCATGTGTACGCGCCAAAAATCCAGCCTGCCCTGTGACTCGATTGCTTCCTTCACGAAATCAAATGCGCCCACGCTCACACCCGCAGAAGAGATGATCAAATCCAATTCTTCATTAACTGTTTTTTGTAAAAGGGCATCCACTGATTCGCGGTTGTCTTTTGCAACGCCCAATGCCATCACATCCACACCCGCGTTTTGTAGGAGTGCTTTCATTACATACGAATTCGAGTCGTGGATTTTGCCTGCTGTCAGCGGCGCATCCACATCAATTAATTCATCGCCAGAGGAAAACAAGGCCACGCGTGGTTTTTTGTGAACTTCCACGTTTGCGATTCCCAGCATCGCAAGCAAGCCCATATCCTGCGGCTTGAGCCTGCGGCCTTTGTGTAAGACGATATCGCCCTCGTGTAAATCAATGCCGCGCGAGCGGACGTTGTCGCCGGGCTTGATGTGTTTCGTAAACGAAACTGTTTTTGGCGCAAGTGTGCCTGCCGCCTGCGAACTAAAATCTGTATCCTCAACAGGGATGACTGCATCTGCGCCTTCGGGGATTTGCGCGCCTGTCATGATGCGCGCGGCCTGGCCTTTTGCAAGAGTCACATTCGGCGCTGATCCTGCCGGGATGTCAGCGACCACGCTCAAAGTTACGCTTGATGCGTCTGCTTCGGCTGAATCATCGGCGCGGATGGCGAATCCATCCATGGAGGAATTGTTGAAGAGGGGGAGATCGTGCGGCGCGACAATATCCGCGGCCAGCACACGATTGGCGCACTCAATCAGCGCAAGGGTTTCTTTCGCGGTGGCTTGAAAACGTGAGAGGATGCGCTCGCGCGCTTCAGATACGGTTAGCATGGCTCGAGGCGGCGAGATTATACCCCATTCATTTGGCGCATCGGAATGCAAAATCGGGAGAATTTTTAGCCGGGATTGGAGCGGTGTGCTTCCATTACGTTGGGGAGACTTTCCATGCGGGTGAGGATGCGGCTAAGTTGTGTGAGGTCTTTTACTTCAATGACAAGACGCAGGTCGGCGATGCTGCGGTTGACATTCACCGCTACGTCGGCAATGTTGATATTTTCGTCCGACAACAAATTCGAAATGTCGTTTACCAGACCCTGACGATCATAGGCCTTTATTTTTATCGGCACAGGGTAGGTGCGCTCGATATGTCCCCAGCTAACTTGAAGCAAGCGCTCGCGGTCTTTGGTTTGCAGAATGTTCGGGCAATCCTGGCGGTGAATGGTTGCGCCGCGTCCGCGTGTGACGAAGCCGATGATCGGTTCGCCGGGCATCGGGTTGCAGCAACGGCCCATGGTAGTAAGCATGCCCTTGAGCCCGACCACTTCGATGGCATTTGTGGATGTGGATGGGGCGGTGGTTGGGTTTACTTCGAAGATATCTTGCACTTCTTCATGCTGCGCGAACTGCTTGATGATCTTGCTGACCGGGAGATCGCCATTGCCCAATTCAATGAACATTTCATCCGGCGTTTTGTAATTAAGCTCACGCGCCATCTTCTCAAAGTTAATGTCTTTGAGGCCGAGTCTTTGCAGTTCGCGCGCAAGTGTTTCGCGGCCTTGCGCGAGGTTTTGTTCATCTTCCTGCTTCTTGAACCAGACTTTGATCTTGGCACGTGCGCGTTGAGTCTTGACAAGTCCCAAATTTGGATTTAACCAATCGCGGCTTGGGCCGCCCCGCTTCGCTGTCAGGATCTCGACCTGATCGCCGGTTTTGAGTTCCTGATACAACGGGACGAGTTTTCCGTTAATGCGTGCGCCGCGGCAGCAGTGACCTATGTCAGTATGGACGTGGTATGCAAAGTCAATCGGTGTGGAGCCAGCCGGTAGGTCAATAATATCCCCGCGTGGTGTGAAAATGTAAACACGGTCTTGGAATACATCGCTACGCATCGATTCAACAAACTCTGTCGCATCATGGACATCTGTCTGCCACTCCATCATTGATCGCAGGGAGTTAATGCGTAGTTCGTAGTTTTTGTCGGAATGTTTTGAGCCTTCTTTGTATCGCCAGTGCGCGGCAATTCCATATTCGGCATTTAGGTGCATTTCGTGCGTTCGAATCTGTACTTCGAGTGGACGTTTGTCATCATAAATGATGGCAGTATGTAAAGATTGATAGAAATTATCTTTAGGCGCGGCAATATAATCGTCAAATTCACCTGGTATAGGACGCCATGTAGTATGGATAACCCCGAGCGTAGAATAACAAGATGGTAAGTCTGGCACAATTAACCGTACAGCCCGTACATCCATTACCATGTCAAATGGTTTGCCCTTATTCAGCATCTTTTTATAAATTGAATAAATATGTTTTGGCCTTCCGGTAATCTCCACTTTAATATTATGTTCATCAAGAAGTCTTAGTATATTATCTTTGATCGCGTTCATATTACCTTCGCGATCAGGTCTTCGTTCTGATAGCTGCCCTGCAATCTCTTTATATTTCTCGGGGTTTACATAACGAAAACCTAGGTCTTCAAGTTCCCATTTAAGTTGCCAAATACCTAACCTGTTTGCTAGCGGGGCAAAGATGTCCAATGTTTCCTGTGCTATTCTTTTGCGTTTATCCTCCGACATATAACCTAATGTGCGCATATTGTGTAGACGATCGGCTAATTTGATAAGGACTACACGTACATCATCGCCCATGGCAAGGAAGGTCTTGCGTAAGGTTTCAGAAACAATATCTCCCTTTCGCCCCGATAGTGTGGATGAGATAGCTTCCTCAGGCTCATTTTTGTTTTTGTTATTTTTTTCTGCAAACTGATCTCCGCGGGAGACGTTTGGTAGTTTTGTAAGTTTTGTAACTCCATCTACTAACGCGGCAATAGTTTCACCAAAGTCACGTTGAATATCATCTAGCGTGATTGAAGTGTCCTCTATAGTGTCATGCAATAGCCCCGCTGCAACTACTTCAGGTGGAACTCGCAACTCAACAAGAATACTTGCAACAGCAAGACAATGGTTAATGTATGGTTCGCCTGATATTCTTTTTTGCTCTCGATGGGCTTTCTCAGCCACACGATAGGCATTTTGAATTATTTCGCGTTCTGTTAATCCATAAGATTCGGGTAACTGTTTAATAAATTTTTCGATAGGGGTGATAACTGTATTCTCTGTCATAATGTATGTTTGCATCCTTGAGCTGAAGGTTTATATTTAGAGCCTTCAGCAAGATACTTTATTCAAATTGGTGATATTCTAAGTAATAGTGTATATTTCATATGCCTATTATCTTCGCTGAACTGGTCAGAATTACGGGAAAATGGATTTGTGAAGTCGTGAATATAGTTTGTAATTTTTTTATTGTTATGAAAACAGATTACATTTTGCCTTTTACAGATTTGTTTCCAGTTTCGAAAATTTGTCTGTATTTTGCTAATCTGTCAACATAGTTTTGATATTTCTTGCTAAGTGACACTGTCTTGCCTGTTTT
The DNA here is from genome assembly GCA_013140605.1 of Anaerolineales bacterium. GTDB lineage: Bacteria > Chloroflexota > Anaerolineae > Anaerolineales > Villigracilaceae > Villigracilis. The sequence goes on along the minus strand of JABFSL010000021.1, from coordinate 3,994 downwards.
TTTATATATCCAATGAGCGGCAGCACCATATTCAGCTAAGTCGTGCATAGTTTGTGAGCGAATCTGAACTTCGAGGAGCTTGCCTTCGAATATTACAGTCGTGTGAATTGATTGGTAGCCATTTTCTTTTGGTTTGCTAATATAATCGCGAATGCTCGAATTTTCTTCGTAAATTCCAATGGCAGGCTCCCAAGTATTAAATAGGATATCGCGTGTTTGGTAACATAGCTGTTCATCATTTATTTCCGATCTTTGATTTATTATTTGCGGCTCATAGATAATTTTTTCCGAGATATCAGGATTTACTATTATTCTAATGGCTAAGCTATCATTTATTTCTTGAACACTTTTTCTTGTTTTCTTAACTTTTTGATATAGACCGTATATGTGCTTTACTCTTCCTACTACCTTTGCGTTTATATTGTTTTCAGCTAATCTTGCAGATATTATTGAAATAGCCCTGTCAACCCTTGCTTCGCGTTTTTGCCGGTGTTCGGCAATATCCCGTACTATATTATGATAAATATTTGGATGTAATACCTTGAAAGCATAGTCTTCTGTCTTCCACTTTATTGTCCATACTCCTAACATTTCTGCAATTAAAGCATGAAGTTCTAAGCTTTCCGAAGCAATGGTATTAGCAAGTTGGTTCGGAAAGTTGAAATTAGCTAACTCTTTTAATAGATAAAGGCGTTCGACAAGTTTAATGACAGCAATTTCGGGGGTAGGAGCCATGCCAAGAAAAGCATTGGGTCGAGCTTCTCGGTTTTTATTAATCCAATATTGCTTTTTATTATCATCATATATTGGAAAATTATGCGCATTCAGATAAGCCTGTACCCATGGTAGGTAGCTTTCAAGATTTATATCTAAACTAAGCAAAGCTTGAAGATGATAATTTACTCCTGGTCCAAATATAATTAACTCGTTTTCGGGTATTGTCCCATCTAAGAAACTGTAATACAGTAATGTGCTTGTTAAAAATTCAATATTGAAACCTAGTTCGGTTACATGTAGAGTGCTTTCTAACGATAATTCCCATCGCGATTGGCCAATCTTACTAGCAGAATATTTCATTATTAGATCATAACCAAGTTTTAGCGCGATTGATTTTCCAAAAGGCATATATTTGTCGGCCTCTTGGGTAATTATTTGAATAGCAGTATCACTCCAATTAGAGATTTCGTTCATTCCCAATTTACCCAATGTTTGTCCGATTCCGGGTCTGTATTAGGTTCGTACTTTTTCCATAAATATTCAAAGTATTTGTCAAAAATTGCATAAATCGAGTTTTCGCCTTCTTTGATTTTGTATACAACCGCTGTATTGTCATTTCCGCTACCATAAAGATAGCCACTAACATATGCTGTATTATCGAAGATAAATATTCTCCATAAATAAGGTTCAAGATGTTCGCGCTCTTCAACATTTACGTGATATATATTCTTCAAACGAAGAATAATTCCATGCAGGCGATTTAATTCGCCTTGCCACTCATCATAAGTAGTTCTACCTCGGCGTTCTGCTCTTGTTTTAGAGAGAAATGGCGTTTTATTTGCTGCGCGTAAAACCCTGAGACGCGTTCCAGGTTGATTCTTCTGCTTTGAAAGAGGAAAGAACATAGATGAAACCCCGTCTCCTAGTTCACGTCTGCCAATCTGTAATAATAACCTTATTTCAGTCGCCCTTTGAAAATCTAATACCATATCATTTTTGCAATCTGTTAAGTTTGTATATACTCTTTCAATGCCCGTTTTTTTTAAAATGTAAATGTTTTCATTTTCATCTGACTGCGAAATAATATTATGTTCATTTTTATTGTCAGGGTTTTCTGTCGGTTCGGTATTTTTCTTGCCTAAAGGTTTATTGCCAATTTTTGGAGGCCAAAATGATATTTCTCGACCTTGGAAAAATGCAATGAGATAAATTAGTACTATTGAAAAAATAAGCACGCCAAAAGACGCAATTAGAATAGCAGCGGCAAAAGAATTATTTGAAATCCACTCAAAAAATTTATCCATAATAATTTTCCCTTATAATTAATAGCTAGTTGAAAACTCTTATTATTTGTGGATTACGAAAAAGGTACTAAAGTATTCACTGTAAATTCAGATTTATAGGTTTTTATCACAAAATGCATGGGTGCTTTATTAAGAGTATAGCATATTATAATTTTTAGAATCAACAATAATATTTGGTTTTTCTTGTATCGCCTGAATGGCGCTTTTGTTCGCGATGCGCTTCCTCTGCCACCCGATAGGCGCGCTGTACCAGTTCGCGGTCAGCGACGGTATAGGTTTCAGGTAACTGCTCGAGCAGTTTCTCCAGCGGAATTGCGGTTGTAGTAGATTTCATGGTGGTTTATTTTACCGCTTGTTGCAGAATAATAAAAACGCCGCAGAATTCACGAAGCCTCGAAAAAGAACTCCGTGTATCCTGCGGCGAATCAGGTTGAACTGGGTTTACATGGTTTTAAGTAAAGCCTGTCTGCTGTTTCGCAGGCGGTCTGCGATGGTCTCGGCGATGCGCTGCATAACCTTGAAACCAGATTCTGGATTCGCTTCCAGTAATTTCATGAAGGGAGCCGCGGGAATGATGAGCAGGTTTGAATCTTCGTCACATTCCGCGCTGGAGGTGTAATGGTTCGGCGCGACAATACCCGACCAGCCAAAACTTTGATATGGCATGGATACAAAGGAGACTGTAACGCTTTCGGGTCGTGATGTGAGTTTTACACGCAGGGCCACGCTTCCGTTCAACAGGAAATGTAATTTGTCCGCCTTTTCGCCTTCGTGAAAGATGAACTCTCCCTGCTTGACAGAGACTTCTTCAGAGAATGCGGCGATCTCTGCGAGGAGTGACTCGGAGAGTCCTTTGAATAGATCAAATCTGGATAATGCATCTATTGTTATCATTTCAAATCTCCTGTGCGTGGGCCGGGATTAGGTTGAGTTATTCAAAGTGCAGAGAATGTCGTTTGGACGGAAGCAGGCTGGGGTTAAGTCTGAACCGCTTATTTGAGATTATCCTTGATCTCGTCGCGCAGATCGATCGAGTTGCCCACGATCAATCCGAAGATGATAAAAATAGCGGTTGCGGCTACGGCGGCAAATATCGCGTAGGGAGAGTCCCATAAAGTTGGTAGAATAAAGATGAGGATGACGCCGATGATGAGTGCGTAGAATGGGTATTTGATAACGTGCGGGATGTCGCTCCACGCTTTTGAAAGGGAGAAAGGTTTTTGCGCCCGCTTTTCTTTGACGGAACTGGTATGCTGGAATTTGCGCTGTTTGACCAAGGGGTCACGGTCTGCGAGTTGTTTTTCGCGGAGTCGCTTGAGTCGTTCACTTTCCTGATCGGGCATGGCGGCCTCCTTTGTGTTTATATGTTTATAATTGTACAGGATTTCATATAAGATGGCTGTCACGAATAATGTCACAAGATTTTTGGATGCCCGCAAGGTGAGCTATGCGGCGCATGAATTGCCCGCCGAGAAACTTGGCGCGGTGGAAGTCGCGAATTTTATGGGCGTTTCACCCGACCAGGTTTTTAAGACGATCGTGGTTGTGCGTGAAAAGAAGAAGCCAGTTCTTGCAGTTGTGCCTGGCCCGCGTGTAGTGGATTTGAAATTGCTGGCTGCGTTTTTGAATGAAAAGAAAGTGCATCTGCCAACAGAACGCGAGGCGGAGCAATTGACAGGTTTGCAGGCGGGGGGAATTTCTCCGCTGGCGTTGATCAACAAGGGATTTCAAGTGGTGGTTGATTCTGCGGCGCAGGGATTCGAGAAAATCTATATCTCAGGCGGTCAGCGCGGATTGGATATCCAATTGGGTGTTGTGGATCTAATTAAGTTGACGAACGCGAAGGTGGGGGAAATCAGCAGGGAAGAGTAAACATGACTCACCCGAAATTAATATTCGTGGGTGTTAAACCAAGGGCCAAAAACATCAGCCACGGATTTCACGAATGAACACGGATTTTTCTGATTCTGATG